>JAFGKF010000038.1 GCA_016928695.1 Candidatus Sumerlaeota bacterium
GCCCTTTCAGGGCACGGAGGCTGGCCTGCCCGCCCCTGGCGGGCCGAGCGCGGAACCCCCGGCTACGACCGAGTGCCCTTTCAGGGCGCAGGGGCTGAGAGGAATGTCATTTGATACGGCCAGCACGTGTTGCATCTGAGGCTGTGCACAATCCTCTGCGTCTGATTGTCCATTCAGGAAACTCTTGGAAAGAGATTCTTTCATTGCTTCGAGGGGCAATCGATCACATCCATTCTCCTTTGCGTCGGGGGATCCAGTGCCCCGAAGGGGCAACCGGCCGTAGCCGGGGGTGGAGCGCTCAGCCCGCTCAGCGGGCGAGCGCGGAACCCCCGGATAGCGCCCCCCCCAGCGCCCCCGCCCTGGAGGGGCGGCTCAATGTCTGTCCCTTCGTCAGCCGTCGACCCTCAGCCCAGTGTCGAGCCCATCGCCTCCCGCAAAATCCCCACCGTGGCGATCAGTTTCCCCTCGACATCGCGCACCGGCGCGGAGACGTCGCGGAGCCAGCGCTCGGTGCCGTCGGGCAGCACGACCCGGACTCGGACGCGGTAGACAGGGACCTCGCCCCGCTTGAAGGCCCTCCCATAGTCCGCGGGATCGCCGGTGTACCCCGGATCGTCGGGGACAACCTCACGCATGCGATCGACCCAGACCCGGTGTGTGACCTCCCCGGCCTGGACGCCGATCAGATCGCGGATCCCCTCGCCCAGAAAATCGTATGAGTCATTCTCGGGCACGTCACCGAGCCGCATCATGTAGGGCACGCCGCCGTCGGCCTCGACCGCGCGGCAGAGCAGCGCGAATTTCACCTCGGGGGAGGGATCGATCCATTCACTCATGGCGACTCGATCAACACGAGACTCTGTTCCCGTCGCCAGGACAGCCCGTTTTCCTCCGCCAGCTGATCCAGGACCTCGCGCAGCGTCACGAGATCGGTCCAGAGGCGGACCCGTCTCTCGTCATCCCCCTCAACGCGAAACTCCTGCCCGGTGATGTCGGTGAAGATCACGAGCAGGTCGGCCAGGGGAAGCCCTCTCTCGGGTGTGGAGATGGCCAGGGTGCGGTCGAGCGGGGGAATGGGAAGGCTGGGATCGCTCCGGTCACAGAATGGACAGGCGCAGGCGGCCAGCGCGGCGATCAGGGCGATTGTGGGGAACAGGCGACGCATGGCTCTCAGCGTCGCAGCCAAGTCGTGTCAGGTCAAGCCACTTGCACGGCGAGACAAGAGCCACCCTCTTTCCTCCCACGTTCGGTGCAATCGTTGCTCTGAAGGTGCTCACAGAGTCATGAGATGTCTTTTTCTCACCTTGATGACAAGGAGAACTGTCTGATGCGCCACACACTGACCCCCGCTCTGTCTCTTTTCACCCTGCTGCTGGTGGGATTCACCACCATGGCCGTTTCGGCCCAGGATGTTCCCACGAGCCAGCCGATGGCCATGCACGGCCACGGGATGCCGATGATGGCGCCCGCCACCAGTCAGCCCGCCAGCCAACCGACCACGCAGGCCACTGTCTCCGGCGAAATTGCCGCCCCGGTGATCAATGAGCGCTGCCCGATCATGGGACTGCCGATCAATCCCGAGATCTCGGTCGAGTATCAGGGGCAGCGCGTCTACTTCTGTTGCAATGGGTGCCCCGATCGGTTCCTGGGAAATCCCGAGCCGTATCTCTCCTCACTGCCGCAGTTCGCGGCCGAGACATCCGAGGCAGCGGAGTCGAACTGAGCGCGCCGGATGATCGAGGCGGAGCGAGGCCGCCCACAGCCCATTTTGTCTTGACCACAGGGCCCCATTGAGCGACTGAGAGTGCTGCCATGGACCATCTTCGAAAGCACAGGAGATGGAAGGAGATGTTGGCGATGCGACTCGACTCAGTCTCGGCGCTGTGGATGCCCGGCGTCACAGTGATTCTGATCCTCGGCCTGATGGCCTGTGGGGGTGAAACCGCCACAGAGGACACATCGGTCTCGCCGGCCCCGGTGGTCGAAGTCGAACCCGTCAGCCCTCCGCCAGCGCCAGCCCCGGCAGAGCCCGCGAGTCAGCCGGCCGCAGCAGCACCCAGCGTGCCCGAAACCGCTTCGATGGAGCTGGCCCCTGTCGAGCTCGTCACCGAGCCGATGGCTCAGGTCTCGGAGGAGCCCGCTGAGGAGACCCCGGCTGAGCCCGTGAGACGGGCTGCAGCCGAGATGCCCAACGAGATATGCCCCATCACCGGGCTGGAGGTCGATCCGAATATCACTGTGGAGATCGACGGGCAGCAGGTCCGCTTCGCGACGGTCGAGGCGCGGCAGGAGTTCATCGATCAGCTGGGCAAAGACGACTGATCTCGGCCACAGAGGCCCAACAGACGTCGGTTTTCCTTTGACGTCTGACAGACATTCGACATCTCAATAAGGGGTGATGCGACCAGCGCTGATCCTCCTGATCGCTGTTTGGATGGGGTCTGGACTCCAGGCCGCGTCGATGATGCCCTGGTGGTCAGACGGCGTGGAGGCGGAGGCGCTCAGCCCGCTTGCCCGCGAGTCGTGGGACGAGGCACTCAGGCGCTGGGACCACTGCGATCGCGAGTGGGCCCTCGATGCCCTGGCGCGGGCGGCCAACAGCCAAGCCGAGGAGCCGACTCTGTGGCTGGCTCTCTCCGAGGCCTGCTTGGACGTGGCTCAGAGACGCGCCAATGAGGGATCCCTCCGGCATCTGGAGACGGCCACACGGGCGCTCGACCGCCTCGACGTCGTGCCGCTCGAGGAGGAACTGGGCCAGCGTGCAGTGCGGCTTCGGGGTGCCGTGGAGGGCGAGCGGGCTCGGATCACCGACCACCTCGCCACGCTGGAGCTCAATCCCCTGCCCCTCGCCGCCCTGGTGCCGGAGCAGACCCCGCGCGCCCCGCGCCTCCGATCGGAGCCGAGAGATCGCATCTCGTCGAGCCCACCCACTTTCAGTCGCTCGCGCAGAGGCAGGCGCGATCTCACGGTCGATCTCCGGCTGGAGATCGGCGGCGTGACAGGCTTCCCATCTCAGCGCACTGACACGATGCGCTTCGAGTGGCACTGATTCCCCTCAGTCCGCGCTGAAGATCGAGAGCGCCACGGACACTGTGTCATGGGCAGTGATTGGGTCTGCGGGGGATGTTGACAACCCGCTCGCTGAGCCGTTCAATGCCCTCTCACAGGAGCGGAACATGAGCCAGCCCAGTGATCCCCTTTCCCCTGAGCAGAGAGCGCTGGTCGAGGAGGTTGTCCGGCGCGTGACGGCCCAGCTCGGCGGAAGCCCCGCTCCGAGCCCCGCCCCCTGCTCTGTCCCCCCTCCCCCCTCGGCGCCGGCCGAGGCCCAGGCGATGCAGGCGATGGCCGACGGCGGTGCCACGCGCTTCGGGACCAACGGCGAGAGCTCGGAGGCCTGTGTGATGGTCGCCCCGATGATCGACCACACGCTGCTCAAGCCCAATGCGAAGCCCGAGGACGTCGAGAGGCTCTGCGCCGAGGCGAAGCAGCACCGCTTCGCCAGCGTGTGCATCAATCCCACCCACGTGCCGCTCTGCCGATCTCTCCTGGCCGGGACCGGCGTCAAGGTCTGCACGGTGATCGGGTTCCCTCTGGGCGCGACCTCCACCCAGGCGAAGGCCTTCGAGACGCAGCAGGCGGTGGCCGACGGGGCCGACGAGATCGACATGGTCATCAACGTCGGCCTCCTCAGGGCCGGCGAGTACCCCGCCGTGCTGCGCGACATCGAGGCCGTCGTGGCCGCCGCCCAGGGGCGGACGGTCAAGGTGATCCTCGAGACGTGCGAGCTCACCGATGACGAGAAGGTCGCGGGGTGCGTCCTGGCGAAGGCAGCGGGGGCGCACTTCGTCAAGACCTCGACCGGTTTCGCCAAGGGCGGCGCCACGCCCGAGGACATCGCGCTGATGCGCCGCGTGGTCGGCCCCAGGATGGGCGTCAAGGCCTCGGGCGGCATCCGCGACTGCGCCACGGCCCAGGAGATGATCGCGCGCGGCGCGACGCGCATCGGCGCGAGCGCCAGCGTGGCCATCGTCCAGGGGGCCGAGGGCCATGGCTATTGATTCACCCGTTGATCGATTGAGCAGAGAACAGGGGAGAGCCGATGACTGACGCGACGTCGACCGCACCCGCTGAGGCGCCGGCCAAGAAAAAAGAGCGCATCGAGTCGCTCGATGCCTTCCGCGGATTCACCATCCTCGGGATGGTCTTCGTCATCGCCGTGGCGGCGGGGGGCTATCAGAATGAGCCCTATCACGACATGCCCTATGGCGGCCTGCCCCAGCAGATGCGCTGGTTCGGCAGCCCGCCCGTCTCCACATGGTTCCACGCCGAGGTGGGGTGGGACCTCTGGCACGAGAACTTCCACCGCATGGCGATCGCCGAGCGGGGATACACCGAGGACGAGTTCAACCACTTGACGCGCGAGGAGCGCGCCGCGATCAGCGCCGAGATCCAGGGGGAGATGGAGGCGCATGAGCACTATCCCCTCCGCCACATCGGCTGCACGTTCACCGATCTGATCGCCCCCTGGTTCGTCTTCATCGTCGGCGTCTGCATCCCGCTCAGCCGCCGCAAGCGCGGCGCGGCGTTCTGGAAACACGCTCTCTCGCGCACCCTGATGCTCATCCTCATGGGCATGCTCTACATCTCGTTCGTGCTCCGCGAGCTGGCGCCCTGGTGGGGCGTGCTCCAGGCGATCGGGGTCGCCTACCTCTGCGGCGTGCTGCTCACACTGCTCCCCAGCGCGGGGCGCTGGATCACGGTCTTCGCCGTCAGCATCGTCTATCTCCTGCTCACCGAGCTCTGGCCCGCCTGGACGCAGAATCCCCACTGGTTCCCCGAGTGGACCGGCCAGGTGTGGGCGGAGATCGACCGCCCCTTCTGGACGTTCGTCAATCCCACGGGGAGCGAGAAGCGGCTCCTCGTCATCCACTGCCTGCCGTGGCTCTCGATCTCGTACGGCGTGATGACGATGATCGGCGTCCTGGTGGGTGAGGTGATCCGCGAGGGCGGCCGCCAGGCGTTCGTGCGGCGCTCGCTGATCGTCAGCGCGATCTTCATCCCCATCGGGTACGGGATTCACCGATACGGCCTCATGACGGAGGACTGGAGCCTCTGCATGAACAAGCCGGAGGTGACGATCTCCTACGCGCTCTTCACCGCGGGGCTGGGCGCGCTGGTGCTCCTGGGATTCTTCCTGGTGATCGACGTGTGGAGGATCAGGTTCTGGTCGAAGCCGCTGCTCGTCTTCGGCATGAACCCGCTGCTGGCCTATTTCATGATGATCCTCATGCGACGCTGGATCTTCGACGCCCTCGGCCTGACGGGGATCTTCGACCGCGTCTACCCCCTCCGCGACGACTGGGGCAATCCGCTGGTTCACAATTGGGCCATGTGTCTCGAGGGCTGGGGAATCGCCCCCGAGAGCGTCGCCGAGTTTTTCCGCAAGAGCGGATACCACGGAATCATGTGGGGCTTGATCTGGACCCTCTGCCTGTGGCTGATTGTCCGCTGGTTCAACAGACGCGAGATCTTCTGGAAACTCTGACCGAGACAAGGAGCGCAGACCATGCCGGCCGCCTTTGGATTCGTTGAGACCCGTGGATTCACGGGCATGATCGAGGCCACCGACGCCATGCTCAAGGAGGCGCGCGTCGACCTCGTGCGCCAGGAGCACATCGGCGGAGGCCACGCCACCGCCATCGTCCGCGGCGACGTGGGGGCGGTGCGCGCCTCGGTCGAGGCGGGCGCGACGGCCGCGAAGGCGGTCGGCGAGTTCCACGCCGCCACCGTGATCCCCAACCTCAGCGCCATGGCCGAGGTGGTGATCATCGACTGGAAGGGCCCCGGCGAGGAGGTCAAGGTCACCGATTCGATCGGGATGATCGAGATGCATGGGTTCGCCCCCATGGTGGAGGCGGCCGATGCAGCGGTCAAAGCCGCGCACGTCACTCTGGTCGACTACGTTTCCATCGGCGGGGGGCGCTGCGCCGCGATCGTCCGCGGCGACGTCGCCGCCTGCCGCACGGCGGTCGATGCGGGTGAGGCCGCGGGCAGCCGCGTGGGGCCGCTCGTCGCCAAGCACGTGATCCCGAGCCCGCACGTGCTTCTCCAGGCCAACGGCATGCCGCTCGGCGCCACTGCGAAGAGGGAGAAGTCCAACGGCAAGGCGCTCGGCATCATCGAGACGCTGGGCTTCGTCGCCTCCGTCGAGGCGCTCGACGCCGCCGTCAAGACCGCCCAGGTCGTCCCCGTGGGCTGGCAGTGCGTCGGATCGGGCCACAGCGCCGTCATTGTCCAGGGCGACGTCGCCGCCGCGCGCTCGGCGGTCGAGGCCGGGGGAGGGGCCGCCTCGCGGGTCGGCAAGCTCGCCTTCACGCACGTCATCCCCCGCCCCCATGAGGGCGTCGACCAAGTGCTCCCCCCGGCGAAGAAGCACTGAGCCTCCGTGCTGATCCACATTTGAAAAGGGCGCTTCCCTGGGCGCCCTTTTTTCATGGCCTCCCGCCTCGCCGATCTGCTCAATGGCATCTCATCTCATCCGGAGGTCAGGAATGAGACTCTCGCACGCCGCTCTCACGATCGCTCTGGGGATGATCGTCCTCTCGTGCATCACCGAGCCGACTCCCACCACGCGGACCGTCCCTGAGGTTCTGCCCGGGCGCATCGATGACGACACGGTGCTCCTGCCCAACCAGTGGTCGCTCCGGCCCGCGGGCCAGATGTTCGAGGTGGGCAACTTCCCCGCCAACATGGAGCTCTCGCCCGATGGGAACTGGCTCGCCGTGCTCCACAGCGGGCAGGGGCAGCACGAGGTCTCGATCGTCGACCTGATGGGCCGGCGCCCCCGCGTCGCCTCGCGCGTGCCCGTGACCAACTTCCAGGGCATCGCCTGGTCGCTCGACGGAGAGCGCCTCTTCGTCAGCGGCGGCGAGGACAACGTCGTCCACATCTACTCCCACCGGGGAGGCCTGCTGGGCGATCACCATGAGATCACAGTCGCGGAGGGCGACGATCCCATGGTGGGCGATGTCGTGGTCACACCGGATGCCGAGACCCTCTTTGTGGCCCTGTGCATCGCCGATCGCGTGCTCGCGGTCGATCTGGAGTCCGAGGAGGTCAACGAGATCGCCGCCTGGGAGGGCGACGTCTACCCCCACTCGCTCCTTCTGGAGCCCAACGGCGAGGGGCTGTGGGTCAGCCTCTGGGCCGAGAGCGCAATCGAGCGGATCGACCTGACCGATCCCGGCGCCGCGCGTGAGCAGGTCGCGGTCGGCAGCCATCCCAATGAGATGGCTCTGACCGACGACGGCGCGCGCCTCTTCGTCGCCTGCGCGAACGACAACACCGTGCACGTGGTCGACACCGCATCCCAGCGCGTCACCGAGGTGCTCAACACCGCGCTCCACCCCAACTCGCCGGAGGGCTCGACTCCCAACAGCCTCGCGATCTCGCCCGACGGCGAGACGCTCTTTGTCGCCAACGCCGACAACAACGACGTCGCAGTCTTCGACATCGAGGAGCCGGGGCACACCCGCGGCGAGGGCTTCATCCCAGTCGGCTGGTACCCCACGAGCGTTCGTCTGAGCGCGGACGGCGCAACTCTCTACGTGGCCAATGGCAAGGGCGACCAGGGCTTCGCCAATCCCCAGGGGCCGAATCCCTACCACCCGTCCCTCACCACAGTGCAGTACATCGCGCGCCTCCACCCCGGCACCATCACGCATCTCGAGGTCCCCGACGAGGAGGCGCTGCGCTCGCTGACGGAGGATGCGTACGACTGCTCGCCCTATCGCGCGGACCTGACGCCGGTCGTCGCCCCCGAGGGCCCGAATCCCATTCCCCGGCGCGTGGGCGATCCCTCGCCGATCACCCACGTCATCTACATCGTCAAGGAGAACCGCACCTACGATCAGGTGCTGGGCGACATGCCCGAGGGCAACGGCGATCCCGCGCTCTGCATCTTCCCGGAGCGCGTCTCGCCCAACCACCACGCCCTCGCGCGTGAGTTCGTGCTCTACGACAACTTCTATGTCGAGAGCGAGGTCTCCGCCGACGGACACGAGTGGTCGATGGCGGCCTATGCCACCGACTTCGTCGAGCGCACCTGGCCGATCAACTACGGCGGGCGGGGATTCTTCTATCCCGCGGAGGGTGGCCACGAGATCGCCAGGCCCGACAGCGGATACATCTGGGACCGCTGCCGCGAGGCCGGGGTCTCGTACCGCTCGTACGGTGAGTTCATCGACAACGGTGAGACACCCGACGACCCGGGCACCGCGACGATGGAGAGTCTGGAGGGGCACTTCGATCCCCACTACCGCGGCTACGACCTCGAGTATCGCGACGTCGACCGCGCGGCGCGCTTTCTCGAGGAACTCGAGCGCTTCGAGGCCGAGGGCGAGATGCCGCGCTTCATCGTCCTGCGCCTCCCCAACGACCACACGTCGGGCACGCGGGAGGGTCGGCCCACACCCACGGCCTACGTGGGCGACAACGACCTGGCGCTGGGGCAGATCATCGAGGCCCTGAGCCACTCCTCCTTCTGGCCAGGCCTCGCCATCTTCGTCGTCGAGGACGATGCCCAGAACGGCCCCGACCACGTCGACGCGCACCGGACAGTGGCGCTCGTCGCCAGCCCCTGGGCACGGCGCGGCCTCGTGGACTCGCACATGTACTCGACCGCCTCGATGCTCCGCACGATGGAGCTGATCCTCGGCCTCGAGCCCATGAGCCAGTTCGACGCCGGAGCGCGCCCCATGTTCGCCTCCTTCACCATGGAGCCCGACATGACCCCCTACGTCTGCCGCCCCGCGCAGGTCGATCTCGATGAGGTCAACACCCCCGACGCCTGGGGCGCGGAGATCTCCGCCGGTCTCTACCTCGAGGAGGAGGACTCGACCGACGATATTCTCCTCAACGAGATCGTCTGGCGCAGCGTGCGCGGCGCCGACTCGCCCATGCCGCCCCCCGTGCGCGCGGCGTTTCTCCGGCCGGTGGATGACGATGACGAGGGCGAGCGCGGGAAAGACGAGATCTAGCCGAGCGCTCTGAGCAGCGCCCTTCCAATCGCCTCCGCCAGCAGCGGTGGGACGGCATTGCCCGTCTGCACGCGGCCCTGAACGGTCCCGCCCTCGATGAAACAGGTGTCGGGGAAGCTCTGGAGGCGGCAACGCTCGCGCACGGTCAGCCCCCGCGGCTGCGTCGGATGCCCGAACGAGAACTGCGGGCGAATTCCCCCCGAGACCTGCGTCGGGCTCGGGCGATCGGGGTGGAGGCGAATGCGCTGGCGGAACCGCGGGTACATCGGCTCGCCGGGGGCCGTGCGCGCGATCCGCTCGACCGTGGCGCGGGGGTGATGTGGCGCGGTGTGATTGGTCAGACTCCGGGAGCCACGTCTCATGCATCGCTGGTGATGGCTGAAGGGTTTTTCCGCGTATTCCTCGGCGCTCTGCCCGGGCTCGAGCGGCGGCAGGTCGCCGATGGCCTCCCAGACCGTGACGAAAGATCGCTGCCCCTCGCCATGGGTGGGCCGAGGCCAGGGGAAGGCGTGACCACTGCGCAGCCCGACGAAGAAGACCCGCCGCCGCTCCTGCGGCACGCCGAACTCCGCCGCATTGAGCAGTCGCCACTCGACGTGATACCCGCTCTCGGCGATCGCGGCCTCGATCCGCGCGGCAAAGCCGCCCGCGTCGGCCGACCGCAGCCCCGAGACGTTCTCGAGGATCACAGCGCGGGGTCTCAGGTGCCGCACGACGCGGATGAACTCGTGAAAGAGGAAATTGCGGCGGTCGGCGTCGTGGCGCTTGCGGTTGCACAGCGAGAAGCCCTGGCACGGCACGCCCGCGGTGACCAGATCCACCGAGCGCCCGTCGAGCGCCTCGTCGATCAGCGCCTCCGGCACGCGGCGGATGTCGCCGAGAATCGTCGCGGCGGCCGGATGTGCGCGGGCATACGTCCGCGCCGAGGGAATGTGGTGGTCGAGCCCCAGCGCGGGTGCAAAGCCCGCCGCGGCGAGCCCCAGCGAGAATCCCCCCGCGCCGCTGAAGAGGTCGACCATCAGCGGTTCATCGCGACGCGGCGCCTCGCGTGGGGAATGGAGCACAGGTTCCCCCGTCCAGTTGGTGATGTTCTCCTCGGGGGCGACCCGTGGATCCCACACGTCGAGGGCGGTCTCTCGGCTGGCCATGGCGCTCATGTCGCGCCGAGAGTCACTGGTGGCGGCGAGCCCGTCAAGTCCCGTGGTGAGTGGATCACTCTCCCAGCAGCATGAATCCATGGCACTCCACGGTCTGCCAGAGCCCGGGCTCGCCCAGACCGACGAAGACCCATCTCACCGCATCGGCCAAGACGACGTTCCCCGTCGAGGTCATGTCGTCGATGACGATCCTCGCCTCCGGTCCCTCAAAGAAACGTGGGCTGCCGAGAGAGTTGAATTGTCCGCCGTTGATCTGCTGATTGACGAGGATCCGCTCCGTGCCCTCGGAGGAGATCACCGTGTAGGGGGCCTCCGTGGTCCGGTTGGAGCCCTGCGGATACCAGCACTGCGCCTGCCACAGGCCCCTCTGGGGAAGCGTCGCCGACCACTGGGCCTCGGAGGAGGCGGCGCCGACGGAGGCGAAGCGGTAGTCTGCCCCGTATTTGTCGGAGGAGGAGCTGCCCGTGCTCCAGTCTCCCACGGTGACCTCGAAGCCCGGGTCGGAGTTGTCGACGATCACCCCACCGATGGTCGCGAGGGTGAACAGCACGGTGTCAGGACCCTGCCCGGTGTTGTCCGCCAGGTCGCGCGAGACAGGGCGCCAGTGGAGCAGATACGAGGACGGGAGACCACTGACCCGGATCCAGTGACTGGTCGTGTAGGTGGGATCCTCGGGTGTCGTGTGGCCATAGGCTGTTGTCAGCCCCCAATCCACCTGGGTCGTCGAGAGCTCGTCGGTGACCCAGTGCACGATGGCATCGCGGTCCGAGACGGCGATGACCTCGATGTCGCTGAAGACAGGTGCGGTGGTGTCCGGGGGCTCGGTGGTGAAGACAAGGTCGACAGAGATCGTCTCATTGCCGAGATAATCCGCCACGCGCAGGCGGGCGTGGTGCTCCGTCTCGGGATCCAGGCTCGTCAGCGTGATCGTGTCCTCCGCGACATGCGTGGTGGTGGCGGGTGTCGTGCTCCCATAGGCCGCGGTCAGACCCCACTCCACCTCGCCGGTGGCGGGCTCGTCTGTGACCCAGTGGAGCGTGGCCACCGAGGGGCCAATGTTGATGACCTCGAGGATGAGCAGCGAGGGACCCTCCGTGTCGGGGACGGGGGGCGAGAGGAGATAGTCCACCGCCGCCAGCGCCAGCTGGTTTCGCTCGGACTCGGTGACGATGGCCTCGAGAGGCGAGGCGAGAGTCAGGGCCTTGCCCGGACCACCGGCATAGCCGATTCCTGCGGCGTCGCTCGAGCCCGCCCATGTCAACACAACCTCGCCGCCGAGCCCGGGCGACAGGACGTCGGGCGTCGTCACGTCGTAGAGGCCGTTGGTGCCGTCGCTGAGGTTGAGGATCAGCCCGGCGAACGGGGTGCCCGCACGCCCGGTCACCTTGCGCACCGACGAGCCGTGACTCACGTACCGCATGTGCAGCGTCCCCTCGGCGAAGGCCTCGTCCGCAGCGGAGCCATTGGCGATCAGATCATATCCGACATCAGTGCCGGTCGCGAGCAGTCGCCCCCCGCCTCCGAGATACGAGGTCAAGAGCGCCTGCTCCGCCGAGGAGAGGGTCTCGTCATCGACGGACTCACGCCCCAGGATCCAGTCGCACAGCGCATAGTCCCCGAGGAGCACGCCGCCCCCGATCACCGCCTCGTTGGCGCAGGAGTCGATCGGGCGATCGGGCCGCACCGCCGCGAGAGCGCCGATGTGCTCGAGGACGAAGCGCCGCGGGTTGTTCGGCTCCTGGACTTTTTGGTCCCAGCGGTCGAATCCATTGACGACGAGGAAGGGCTCACCCTCACCGACGTGCACGCCCACGACCTCGGTGGGGAAGCTCCGTCCGCCCGCGTTTTCGGCGGCCACACGGAAGAAGAGGATGTCGCCGGCCGAATGCCCGCTCACCACGGTCTCGGTCACCGGGCCCACATCCTGGCCCAGGTCGAAGGCCATCGCGTCCTGACTGGCGAAGAGGCGATAGGTGTCCGGGGCAGGCCCCCAGCTCGGGGGATTCCACGAGATGCGGACCTGTCCCCCGCCCAGATTCTCGGCCGCGGGGGCCTCGGGGGGCTCGGGGAGGAAGACGACGGAGTCCCCGGCCACGATCTCCGCGATGCTCTCGTAGAAGGCCCGCGCCGCGATCGAACGGAAATCGGGATCAACCAGGTTGAGCAGATCGGGCTCCAGCCGATCGTGGTACGCCAGCTCGGGGAGCCAGTGGGGAAGATGGTAAGTCGGGTAGAGGAGAACGTCATCGATGCCTCCATCCCTCCATGTCGGATCCCAGCGCTCGCGGATGGTGTTGACGAGATGATCGTGCGCGGCCCGCAGTTCCACCTCTTCACTGGGATTCCGGGCAACCATCCACGGAGTCATGGTCCCTGTCTGGGTTCCACTCCCAGTGGCGTCGGCATTGGTGTGCAGCTCGAGCTGGAAATCTCCCCCCAGCCACCTGCCCATATTCCACCGGACCTGATAGTCGGCTCCGGTCACATACTCGTCCCAAACCCACTGCGGTGCTCCATAGGTGAGGGCGTAAGACTTGGCGTATTCCTGCCATCGGGGCAGGCCGCTGACGCCACCGCCCCAGTCCACGTCGCCCATGCCTCCACCCAGGCGGACGGCGTCGGCCACCACCATGGTTCCGACGTCGTCGGATTCCGTGGTCAGCGTGAGAACCGGCCGGTGATCGCCCGCGGGGAAGACGAACCAGTCGATCCAAAACCACTGGGAATTGTTGACCGTCTGATTGAGCCGGAGCGAGACGTCGCCCCCCGCCGTGTGGATGATGTAGCGGGCATCGCTCGTGGGATTGCCCGTCTGAGGCACCCAGAGGCAGAGCCCATAGCGATCGGTGGCGGGGAAGTCTGCGTACCAGGTCGCCGTCGGGCCGCCTCCGCCGCTCTGAGCCGTTGCCACCTGGGCGCTGCCCTGCCATGCGCTGGAGTCGATCCACGGTGTCCATGTCCCCGTGCTCTCGAACTCCCCGCTGACAGCCGCGTCATCGATGCGAATCTCATTCAGCTGCTCATCGCGCTCACGCGTGGTCAGGACCGTCGCCCCCGCATTCTGGAAGTACCCGACCAGCCAGCGGTTGATGATCCGTGGAGTGATCAGATCCTCGAGCTCCCCGAAACACATGGTGCGCTGCCAGCCCCACCACAGATGCTCCTCGTTCCATGTCCGGCCATGACTGGGGGAGAGGATGATTCGGTGACCGACGAGTCCCTGCGAGGGCTGTGGCCGCGATTCGAGAATCAGGTCCCCCTCGACTGCCCCCAGCCGGGGAGTGAGGAGAGCCAGAAGGGAGAACAATCCGCCGAGGAGGGGGAGCAGACGCCTTTGCATGAGCCAACCTTCGATGAGAGATGATGACCTCGCCAGAGTGGCGTCCCAAAACGGTTCTGTCTGCAAGAATTTGGGGACGGGCGCATCGAGGACCATTTTCCCAAAGTGAATCCCCGCGTCCGGAGACGCGGGGAGAGAAAGCGCTGATGCTTGACGGCGCCCTCGGCGCCGGAGATCGGGTCAGATCACCCGGACCAGCCCCGACTGGTTGTCGGTCACATGGCCCGTGCTCATCGAGACGTCGACGCCATAGGAGCCGGGGGGGAGACTCTCGGGGATCGTGAGCTCGATCCGCGAGCTGTATGTCCCGTTCTCGTACTCGTGGGTCTGGGACTCCTGAGCGATCACCTGCTGGGAGCTGTCGACGATGGTCACGTCGATGTCGAAGGGCTGAACGCGGTCGACGGGCCCCACATAGGAGTGGACCACATTGATCTCGACCCGCTCGCCCGCCCGGAGCTGGTCGGGTGTGACGCGCAGTCGGCGGATGTCGAGAACCTCATCAACGCCGGGCTGCTCATAGACCTCCCGGATATCGGGATTGTTTCTCAGCGTCTCATCCTGGTCCTCGAGCTTCTCACCCACGATGTAGCCGATCACGCCTCCCGCCAGGGCACCCGCCAGGCCGCCGATGATCGCCGCCTCCGCCGAGTCGTCGATCGCATACCCGACACCCGCGCCGACCAGCGCGCCGGTCAGGGCGCCGAGGCCCGCCGACTGCTCGCTCGTGGCGCAGGCCAGCAGGCCGCCAAAGGCCAGAATCAGAGTGAGAGTGAGAGCGATGGTCCTCGTTTGCATGGCAGTCATGGCCGTGATCCTCTTCTTCAGGTGTCCATCGGCGGTGGGCATGCGCACCCCACCGCTCATCCGATGAGACAACCCTCACCGCACTGAGGTTGCAAGGGCGATTTTGCTGTCACTGGGCCCCCAGAGTCAGCCCGAAGGAGAACGTCCCCGACCCCGAGAGCTCGACCATGTGCGTCAGGGCATGGTTGCGCGGGGAGTTGACCGATCCATCCGTGGCGGCGCCGTTGAGACTGGTGCCGGTGTGCCCCGCGTCGGCATAGCCGATCGCCGCACTGCCCCCGCTGGCGTTGGTGAGAGTGAAGACCCCCCCTGCATCCGAGGCGCTCAGATTCGCCTGCCCATTGACGAGCATGTCGAGCACGTTCGGGCTGAGGCCATTGCGTATATAGAGGGTCGTGATCGCGGGGTCCACGGTGTAGGTCACCTCGAGTGTCGAGGAGCCATCGGCCAGCGTGACGTCCTTTTGAATCCGTCCATCGCTGGAGGTCAGACGGAAGCCATTGGTGATCGCGGTGACGGTGTGGACGTCGTTGACATACAGATTCGTGTCCGGCCCCGCGGCCCACCAGTCCTTGAGGCACGAGGTGCGCCCCGCCTCGCCAGAGTCGGCTCCCTCGCGCTCGTCGCTGAAATCGGGATTGGCCAGGGGGCATCCGATGACCTGATGGGCGGTGCCCGTGTCGGGGTCCCGCGCAAAGGCGGCGATGAGCCGGCCACCGTCGTTCTCGAGGACGGCGAAGACGCGGCTGTTCGAGAGGACAACCTCGGTCTCACCATCGTGGTCCAGATCCGTCTGCTGAGCGTCTGTGGTCTGCCCCGGCGAGGAGACCGCCCACTGCGCGGCGGCCACGGCGATGCCCACGCGTCGCGCCAGCACGCCGTTGAGCTTCAGTGCCCAGTCGGCGATCTCGTCGTACGTGTTGTCCGGGTTGCCGCTCTCCAGCGGCTCGTCCTCGTCGTGCCAGGCCGTCTCATAGATCGCGGACGCCCATCCCATCTGCGCGAGCCGGTCGAGATTTCCCGAGCCCAGCCCCGAGAGCGCCGCGCTCAGATCACCATAGATGGTCCCGGCGACGCTGACGTGCCCGATCCGGGTGTCGCCCCACGTGCCCAGATCCCGGCGGATGGCGGGATTCCTGTCGTCGAAATCCTCCTCCTGCCCCGGGGAGCCATAGTACCACGTGTCGTGGTTCCCGTGCGTCGCGTGCATCAGCCAGTCGTAGGTCTGGATCGAGAGCCCCGTGTCCGTGCCGTGGTCGACGGGCGTCCAGCCGCGCGAGGCGATCTCCTCGAGCGTTGTCATCTCGATCCACTGGTGGTTGGCCAGCCAGCGGACCGTGCGGTTCCAGTTGTCCGGGTTGTCGTTGCCCGTGCTGAACGAGGTGAACGAGCGCCCCGCGTACGCCTCCCAGTCGTCGAAGGCGAGTACCAGCTGCTCGTCGTCGCTGTCGAGCGCGCGGTTGATGAAAGCGGTCCGCAGGTCGAAGTTCAGCCCGTCGTCCTGAGGATAGAACTTGTTCCCGTCCGTCTCGTTGTTGATCAGGAAGAGGTTCACGCCGTTGACGCGGTGGATCCTGTGGCCGTTCGTCTGCGCCTCGCCCAGGCCCCACCACTGCTGGACGTGGCCGTATTGGTCGAGGACCGTGTGGGTGTATCCCGCCGCCGCGATGTCGGCGAACGTCGAGCCTCGGATCACCCGCTCGGGCACCCACATCACGTGCTGCCCCGGCACGATGGTCTCGCCGTAGATCGCCGCGAGCATCTCCTCGTTGAGATCGATCGACGTCTGATTCGTCCAGCCCTCGAAGTACGGCATCATGTGCTCGCTGAAGACGCCCGACACCAGCGCCCCCTCCCCGTTGGCCGCCGAGCCGTCGAGAAACTCCGCGATGCGTGCGTTGAACTCCGGGCCGTCCTGAGGATCCGTGTCCCCGGGGCGATCTGCCCACTGAAGCGATGCCGCCAGCGTCGCCGAGACATGGATCGAGGGGGGCGCATGGAAGATCTGGGCGGTGTCCAGCGCGCGGTGATACCCGGTCGGATTGCCGCTCGGCGTCGTGACGGAGATCGAATAGATCAGATCCTGCAGATTGGCTGAGGTGTTGAGCGACTGGTTGCCGTGCAGGATATAGGCGAAGGGGAGGGGAGTGACCGAGGCGGTCGAGGGCGTCGCCCCATGGAGAACCCCATCGCCGTACCCGCGGTCGTCATCGACGATCGCGTCGGTCAGGTCGGAGTGATCCGGGATATTTCCCGCGCCGGTGTGGGTGTGATCGCGCGTTGTGAAGACCTGGAAATTGAGAGGGGAGGAGCCGTCCCACCCCTCGCCGGTCAGCACGCTGCGCGCGATGCCGAACTCCACCGAGTCGAGATCGGCGCGGAAGCTCGCCCCTCGGAAGAGACTGGGCGAGATCGAGCTGTTCGAGAGAACGGTGAAGCCGCTGTCGTAGATCGTCCAGGCGTCGGTCTGGTAGAGCGCGACACAAACCTCCCAGAGGGTGTCCGCCTGGCAGTCGGTGTAGTCGGGAAGCCAGACCTGGCCCATGCCGGGCGAGCCGAGATCGATCGCGACGTAGATGTCGAGTGATCCCTGCTCTGCGTTTTCCGCGAGGTCGCAGAGGTCGACACGGAAAAAGACGCTGTCCCCCGCCGGATCGTCGCGGTGGTAAAACGCGATGATGTCGCGCGAGCGGTCCTGGCCGTCGCTGAACTCATACACGTCGAAGGGCTCGTCGAGCGCGCGCACGTCATCACTCGTCCAGTCCTGGAACTGCTCATACCAGTCCTGACCCGCGGTCGTGCCGATCAGGGGGCCGGCGCCGATGGTGATGTCGGGCTGAGACGGCTGCGCGCTGATCGTCAGCGTGACATCGACGCTCTGCGGCGAGTTGTCCGCATTGCCCGACACGTCGATCCGTGCCCCATACGTGCCCTCAGAGAGCCCGGTCGCGGAGTATTGCACCGTGATCGTGTCCGCCTCTCCGGTCGAGGAGCCCGAGGGCGGCGAGACGCTCAGCCACGAGGTGCCATCGCCTGTGTCCATCGCCGCGACACTGTAGTCCAGCGTCCCTGTCCCCGAGTTGGTGACGGTGAACGAGTCGTTCGAGGGGCTGTTCCCCTCGGTTGCACTGGGCGTGAGAGTGGATGTGCTCAGCGAGATCATTGGCTCGTCACCCGCCGCCGGATCGATCGTCAGCGTGACGTCGATCGTCTGCGGCGAGTTGGCCGCATTGCCTGAGACCCGGATCGTCGCCCCGTGGGTGCCCACGGGCAGTGTGTCAGAGTGGAATCTCACCGTGATGGTGTCCGCTTCGCCCGTGGAGGCGCCGCTGTCCGGTGCCACCGAGAGCCAGCCGGAGACGGGGTTCTCCATGAGATGCACCATGTCCGCGATGTCGACGACATCGTCACCGTTGGCATTCATACCCGTGCTGTCCGCGGTGAGCCCGAGCAGGTGGTCGCGGATGTCCGCCCAGACGAGGTCCCCGTCATGAGTGATCGACAAGGTGTAGGTCAGCGTCCCGCCTCCGCTGTTGCTCACCGTGAACTCGGTTTCAGCTGCGTCCGTGCCCTCGGTGGCGCTGGCCGTGATGCTGGCGGTGCTCAGCGAGATCGCGGGGTCATCGGGGGCCTGCGTGGTCGAGAAGTGCCAGTCGGCGGTGTCGTTGTTGTCCCAGGTGCCCGATGAGCCGGTGGGCTCGTCGTTGAAGGCGTAATCCAGCTGGGTGGCGTTCGCGGGGACAGTGTAGGGGAACGTCCAGATGTCGTTGCTCCCCCCGCCCATCGCCTCGTGCTGGACATTGGTCCAGTCGTTGATCCCGTGATGGATGTAGACCTGCGAGGCCCCCTGAAGAGGACGACCATTGGCATAATAGGTCACCGTCACCGGCTGCCCCACGACGGATGGATCGGGGGAGACGCCGACAGTCTCCTCGGGCACGTCGGGGACCACGGTGTAATTCCAATGATCCCCGTTGTTGTCGTCCTCGGTTCCCAAACCATCCTTGAACTTGAGGTGCATGGTCACCGCCAGGAGAGGCACGGGCACCGTGACCTCCCACAGAGAGCTCCCGCTGTTGAACACCATCGGATAGTCGGGTGGGCTGGCGTCGAGCGGATCCGGGCTGAACTCGGTGAAGGAGACCTCGGCGATGATCTGCGCAGCCTCCGCCAGAGGCCCCTGCCCGGGATCGTAGGTGATCAGAACATCCTGGTCGATGACAGGCGGATCCGGATCGACTGTCGGCGTCCCCGTCGGTGGAGGCGAGACCGACCAGTTCCAATTCGACCCGTTGCGGTCGTCGACGGTCGAGCCCCCATCGTTGAGGGAGACGCTCATCGAAGTCGCCGCCGCATCGACGGTGAAGGTCACCTCCCATCGGTTCTCCCCCGAGTTGAAGGTCATCAGCGGATCGGGGGAGACCACGATCGCGCCGCCGTTGAAGGTGACGTGGGCATAGACCGAGGTGGCACCGCCGAGAGGACCGTCGCCCACGCTGTAGAGAAGTGTGGCGTCCAGGGTGGCCACCGGGGGATTGGGGATGATCAGCGCTGTGCCCGTGGGGGAGACAGGCTCCGAGATCGTGAAATGCCAGTCGCTCCCGCCGTTGTTGTCCCACGACCCCGCGTTGTTGTGGAACACGCAGTCGAACGCTGAGCGGTTTGCGGGCATCGGAATCGTGATCTCCCATTTGCCCTCGCCCGCGTTGAACGTCATCTCGGCGTCGGTGATCGTGCCCGACTCCCAGTTGTCGAAGCCGCAGTGGATCCAGATCGGCGACTGCCCCTCGATCGGTCCTCCCTCATCCTCGTAGAGAATCGTCCCGTCCTGCCCCTTGGCCAGCGGATTGGGCACCGTCTGGACACGACCGCCGGGCGTCGAGCCCGAGCCGTCTCCGATCCACACGTGCTGAATCGGAGTGCGGGTCACGTTCCCGCGCGTGTCGACCACCTCAACATAATAATCGATCAGGCTCTCGGTGTGGGCGGGGACCGTCGCGGAGAAGTGCTCCGAGATGTGCGCCGGGAGCTCGAAGTAGTCGAGCCCGCCCCAGCTGTAGGGGTTGTCGGCCGCGAAGGTGTGACCGCTCATCGCGATCGATTGCCAGGCGCCGACCTCTGTGCCGTCGGGCGGTGCGTAGAGCTCGTTGTGGATCGAATCGATCGGGTTCACCCCGTCGGCATCGAGGCGATAGAGCAGCGTCGCGCTCTGGATCCCGCTCACGTCGTACGCGAAGGTCCAGACGACGAACGAGCCGTCGTTGATGAACTGCTGATAACCGTACTGCGCCCCGAACGAGACGGCCCCGGGGTTGTGCGGCTGTCGCTGAGGAATCATCACCGTTGGATTCGTCGTGTCCTCGCTGGGCAGCATCGACGCGAGGATCGGGTCCACGTGCTCGAACGCCTCGTTGCACCCGACCGTCCCCTTGACCTCCATGTCGAGCGGGTTGCCGTAGTAGACGTTGCCCGAGTCCATTGAGGCCAAGTGATAGGCCCAGGCCCGCTCGACCGCGGTCGCGCCCGCCCCCGACTCGAGCACGTGGCTGATCCGCGTCGTGGCCGGGCCACCCGCGAGATCCTCCGCCGTCCGGATCCGATTCTCCGCCGCCGTGAAGATCGCGCACTCCCGCGCCTTGTAGTGCCAGCCATTGATCGGGTCGATCTGGCCGCTCTCCGTGATCAGGGGGTAGAGCCAGTTGATGAAGATCGGGGAGCCGAAGTCCGAGTCGGCGTTCACCCACCCGCCGTCCTCCACGTGCACGATGTCGTCGATGGGCACGGGGTGATCGGCCAGGTACTGATTCACCGTCGACGGAGAGTAGCCCCTGCCGGCGCAGTCGTTCGAGAAGTTTTGCACCGCCTCCATGTAGTAGGAGTACCCGCCGCCCCAGGCGTTGTCGCCGTCGTGGGCGAGAACGACGAGCATCGGACGCGCGGGGTTGTTGCCCCCCGCGATGCCGTCGAGCGCGTTCGCCCCGATTGAGCCATAGCCATCATCCCACGAGATCGCCTGCGCCGTCGGGACCACGATGATCGAGTCGATCGCCCCCGTCTCGGGGTCGACATATTGGGCACGGTGCGGCGTGTACGCGAAGGGGTAGGCATTCGCCGGCGAGCAGCCCCGGTCGATGTGGTCGCGCCAATAGTTCACCCCATTGGGATTGATCTGGTCGGCGAGATTCGGCGGGTCGCAGTTGACGCCCCCCGAGCCCAGCACCAGCGGGAAGTCGGGGCAGGCGCGCGAAAGGTGCTCGTTCGAGATGAACGACCACTCGATGCCCAGGTCCGCCAGGACCGGGATCAGACGCTCGGTGAAACAGGTCTCCGTCGGGAAGAAGCCGCGGGCCGTGCCTGGCGTGATCCCCCAGATGTCCTCCATCATCTCCTGGTGCAGCCGGATCTGAAGCCACTGCGTGCGCTCGCTGAGGAAGGGCAGCATCGCGTGGTGGTGCGCGAAGTTGACGATGTCCGCGCGGGAATGGCCCCCCGAGGTGGTCCACCCCCTCGCCTCGTTGATCGAGGCGCTCCAAGAGCCCGAGTAGCCCAGCTGGCCCGCCAGCCCGAGACTCCGCACGTTCTCCATCAGTGCGCCGGAGTAATTGATCTGCGCCCCGGCGTCGCTCAGATGCCTGATGGTGTTGATCGAGTCGCGCGTCCGCCACTGATAGGCCGCCACGCGATCATCCTTCCCAAAGATCTCACGGAGGTTGTTCTCAGGATGGGCCGCGCCCCCGTCCGTCTGCTGGATCGACCCCCAGGCCACCTCGTAGCGGTCCGCCCCCCCATTGCGATCCTGATCCGGCCAGTAGATGGGCTGATGCAGGTGCCAGAGGTAAGTCGTGTGGATTGAATCACTGGCGTGTAGCTGGGGGATGAGGAGGGCCCAGAGAAGCCCCAGAGTCGCGACGCGTCGGCTCATGGATAACGCACACCTCGGAAGCTGAAACCAGGCAGGGGATTCTGCCTGCAGGGGGATCGAAACCCCGTTATTTATATCGGTCCAAATGCCCATGGTCAAGCTGGGTTTTATCGTCCCTTGGGGGAAGTGCTGCCCCTCTGTGAGATTTCTTTTCCTTGGCCGAGCCCGGCGGCTGTGCTTAGCCTCTGGGCCACTCTCAGACGCCCGAGGATCTCATGATTCGATTTTTCGCTCTCTCACTGATCTTCCTGTCGATGACCCCCGCGCTCACGGCCCAGGGTCAGCCGCTCACCCTCCACGCCGCGGACAGCGGTGGTCACATCAGCCTCGGTGGGGTTGCGATGGAATCAGCCTGGGAGACGGCGACGCCGCTCGTCGTCCCCGTCGCGACAGACGTCATCCATCACCCCCCGCTCGAGGTCTCGATCCGCGCCATTGTGGACCGCTCGAGTCTGTGCCTGCGCATCGAGTGGCCCGATGCGAGTGAGGACGCCGACTGCTGGCTGTGGACCCGCGCCGAGAATGGCTGGGAGAGATCCGGTGATCGCGACGATGGCCTGCAGATCGTCATCGATTCCCCTGAGGGCCTGAGAGATCAGTGGAACTGGTGGGCGCAGCGGACCGATGCCGTGGGTGTGGCACAGGACATGGTGGTCTCTGGGGAGGGCGAGGCGGTCTCCGATCCGGGGCAAGTCACCTGGCGGGCCAACGCCATCCCCGATCACAACGCCCCCGCCGAGGTCTGGGTCGCCGACGAGGCCGAGGGACCACCGACGCCCTATCAGGGGGGCTGGATCTCACGCTCGGCTGATCACCTGTTCGAGGGGCACACCGAGCCGCTGGGCGAGATCAACCCCTGGACCGGCGAGACCTGGGCCGAGGGCGACACCGTCCCCGGGGTGATCAACATCTTCCCGACCGACAGCCAGAGTGATGTGGAGACCGTCGGCACATGGCACGACGGCCACTGGATTCTCGAGATGCGCCGCGAGCTCGACACGGGTGATCCCGAGCACGACATCGCCCTGCGAAGCGGTGAGAGTTTCCCCGTGACCCTGACCTTCCGCGGATCGGAGCCGGAGATCGCCCCGATCACGCTGCAGCTCACGCTGAACTGACCCTCACTCCGCCCCGCCCTGGGCGCCCATGACCTTGCGCAGGCGCGGGTCGAGCAGATCGCGCAGTCCGTCACCGAGGAAGTTGAATCCCATCACGGTGATCAGGATCGCCATGCCCGGCGCCAGGATGTGCCAGGGGTGGAAGAGCATGTGCTCGCGGAGGTTCGACAGCATCTTGCCCCACGTCGGCAGGGGGTCCTGCGCTCCGATGCCGAGGTAGCTGAGCCCCGCCTCGGCCATGATCGCCGTCGAGATGCGCAGCGTGCCGTAGACCAGCAGCGTTCCGATCAGGTTGGGGAAGATGTGGACCACCATGATCCGGATATTGCCTGCGCCGGCGACCACTGCCGACTCCACAAAGGTCATCTCGCGGATCGAGAGCACCGAGCCTCGGACGATGCGCGTGTAGCTCGGCACGCTGGCGATGCCCAGCGCGAGGATGGCATTGCGGAGCGAGGGGCCGAGGAAGCCCGCCACGGCGATGGCGAGCAGGAAGAAGGGGAAGGCGAGAAAGATGTCGACGATCCGCATGATCAGGCTGTCCACCCACCCGCCGAAGTGGCCCGAGACGAGCCCGAGCATCGTTCCCATCGTCATTCCGATGGCGACAACCGTGATCCCCACCAGGAGCGAGATCCGCGATCCATAGAGAAGACGCAGAAGCACATCGCGCCCCAGCTCATCGCATCCGAGCCAGTGGCTCACCGAGGGTCCCGCGAGCCGCTGGGTGCGGTCCTGCGACACAACGACGTCGTAGGGGGCGATGACGAACGACGCGAGCGCGGCGAGCAGCAGGATGACGACGATGGTGAGTCCGACCATCGCCAAGCGGTTGCGACGGAAGTCGCGCCAGAAGGCGGCCAGCGGGCTCTGACGCTCGCTCACTGACGCCTCCCCTCCACGCGGATGCGGGGGTCGAGCATCATGTAGGTGATGTCGACGAGGAGATTCGCCGCGACGAAGACGAACGCCAGCAGCAGCACGATCCCCTGAACGATGGGGGCGTCGCGCGCGAGGATGGCGCGGACCATCTCACTGCCGATGCCGGGGTAGTTGAAGACCGTCTCGGTGATCACGGCCCCGCCCAGCAGAGCGCCGAGGCTCATGCCGGTGATCGTGACGAAGGGGATCAGGGCATTCTTGAGCGCGTGCTTGAAGATGATGCTCCGGCGCGTCAGCCCCTTTGCCTCCGCCGTGCGGATGTAGTCCGAGCTCAGAACCTCGAGCATCGAGGAGCGCAGGATGCGGCTGAGGAACGCCCAGGTGCCCGTCCCGAGCACGAAGCCGGGCATCACCATGTGCCAGATCCGATCGAATCCCGGCTCACCCCGCCCCGAGATGGGAAACCAGATCAGGTGATGGCCGAAGATGATGATCATCTCCAGCCCCATCCAGAAGCCCGGCATCGCCAGGAAGATGAAGGTCACCGTCCGCGCGCTGTGATCGACGAAGGTGTTCGCCTTGACGGCCGACACAATGCCGACGATCGCCCCCAGAAGCGTGGCGAAGAACATGGCCACGATCGTGAGCTCCGCCGTCGCGGGCCAGTGCTCAGCGATGATCTCGGTCACCGGCCGCTTGCTGCTGATCGATCGGCCGAGATCCAGATGCGCAATGTCCCAGAGCCAGATCCCGTACTGGACGAAGAAGGGGCGGTCGAGCCCGAGCTCCGCGCGCAGCTCGATGATGTCCTCCTGCGAGGCCTCGGGGCCGAGCATCGCCCGCGCCGGATCGCCGGGCATGATGTGCAGCAGACCGAAGACGAGAAACGTGACCCCGAGCATGATCGGGACCAGGGCCACCAGACGATTGGCTGCCACACGCCACATGAGCACGGAGCATGGCCCAGTGACGAGGACACTGTAAAGAGGGGAGAGGACAATCTCATCTCTCTCCACCCTTGCCAAAATCCTGTTGGGGGAGCAGTCTGCCGCGCCATGAGGGCCGTGAGCGCGAAGGTGAGGTTTTTCCTGAGATCAATCCCAGCCGCGACAGTGCTGGGGATCTGCCTTCTGGCGAGCGCGTGCGGGGGCGAGCCCGAGCCCGAGGGCGAGGGGATCACCCTCAGCCTCATGACCATCCAGCTCAAGCCGACCTTCAACGACTACATCGAGGGCGTCTGCGACTCCTTCGTCGCGGCTCACCCCGAGGTTGACCACATCGAGTGGTACGACTTCCCGATCGACGGCTATCTCAACAAGATCCAGACACTCTTTTTCAACGACGAGATCCCGGACGTCGTCAACCTGACTTTCGACATCGGGGTCGAGATCGCCCAGCAGGGCGTGCTCGTCGATCTCCGGACGATTCTCCCCCCCGAGGTCCTCGACGACTACTTCCCGCGGATCGTGCGGACGGGCTGCACCTACGGCGGAGAGGTCTTCGCCGTCCCGTGGTACCTCGCCAGCGGCGTCACGATGTACAACCGCGAGATCATGGAGCGCGCCGGGCTCGACCCCGATCGACCCCCGACCACGTGGGACGAGGTCATCGCGATGACCCGCCGCATCCGCGAGGTCGATCCCAATCTCTTCGGATTCTTCGAGCCCCTCACCGAGGCCGGATGGCTCAAGCGCCACTTCGCCGAGGAGGGCATCCCCATCGTCGAGACCGATGAGAATGGATACCTCCACGCCGTCTTCAACACGCCCGAGGCGGCGGAGTATGTCCGCATGTGGGGGGAGATGTACCGCGAGGGCATCCTCCCGCGCGAGGCGCTGACCGAGATGCACCCGAGGGCGATCGAGCTCTACAAGGGCGGCCGCACGGCCTTCTTCATCAGCGGCCCGCAGTTCCTGCGTCATCTGGCCGAGGACGCGCCCGACATCTACGCCGTGACCGATGTGGGGCCGGGCATTCAGGGCTCCGCGGGCCTGATCAACGTAGACGTGATGTGCCTCGGCGTGCCCGAGCGCGGCGACACGCCGGAGGCGCAGGAGCGTGAGCGCCTCGCCGCGCTGCTGGCCGCTCACATCACCAACGCCGAGAATCAGCTGGCGTTCTGCCACCTCGCCACCATCTTCCCGTCGGTCATCGAGGCCGCGCGCGATCCCTTCTTCACCGAGCACGATGGCTCTCTCGAGGGGCGCGCGCGGATGATCGGCGCGCAGCAGCTCGACCGCGCGGAGATCCTCGTCGCCGCCCTTCCCGAGGCGGGGCGCCTCAACGACGCCGTCAGCCGTGTGATGGAGCGCGTCTGCCTGGGACAGGCCGAGCCCGAAGAGGCGCTGGCCGACGCCGTCGCCGAGTACTCAGGCATCCGCCCCGTGGGTGCCAATGCGCCGCCGAGGCCCGTTCCTCTCGCCGCCCGCGTCGCCGTGGCGCTCGTCGGCGCACTCCTCGCAGCGCTCGCCGTGCGGGGTCTGTGGCGCGGTCGACGCCAAATGCCCCGGGGCCAGCGGCTCCGCACCTCCTACGCCTTTCTCGCCCCGGCGCTGATCGTGCTCGGCCTCTTCGCCTTCTACCCCATGGCCAAGGGGCTGTGGCTCAGCCTCTACTCCCAGCCGATGCTCGGCCAGCCCGGCTGGGTCGGGCTCGACAACTTCCGCGAGCTCATCTTCGAGGATCACATCTTCCACCGGGCCTTCTTCAACTCGCTCCGCTACCTGATCGTCGTGCCTGTGATCGCGTTCCTCTCGCTCGCGCTGGCGCTGCTCGTCGAGCCCGCCCTGCCGGGGATGAGCACTTTCCGCGCTCTCTTCTACATCCCGGTGGTCACGACGATGATCGTCGTCGCCCTGACGTGGAAGCTGATCTTCAACGAGGACTACGGCCTGCTCAACGGCGTGCTGCAGGGCGCGCACGTGATCGACGAGCCGATCCACTGGCTCACCTCCCCAGGCCTCGTGCTCTACTCCGTCATGGCCGTGACCACCTGGAAGGGCCTCGGCTACTACATGGTCATCTTCCTCGCCGGGCTCCGCGCGATCCCGCCCGAGCTCCACGAGGCCGCCCGCATCGACGGCGCCCGCGGCTGGCAGATCCTGTGGCACATCAAGCTCCCCGCGCTCCGGCCGACCCTCCAGCTGGTCATGATCATCTCGGCCATCGCCGCGATCCAGGTCTTCGAGGAGATCTATGTGATGACCGAGGGCAAGCCCGATCACGCCTCCTCGACGATCGTCC
Source organism: Candidatus Sumerlaeota bacterium (assembly GCA_016928695.1). Taxonomy (GTDB): domain Bacteria; phylum Sumerlaeota; class Sumerlaeia; order JABWBI01; family JABWBI01; genus JAFGKF01. The sequence goes on from JAFGKF010000038.1 coordinate 26,508, forward strand.
ACCTGCTCTACGAGTCGTCGTTCGACATCAACCAGGGGCGTCTCGACTTCGGCTATGCCTCGGCGATCGGCGTGCTGCTCTTCGCGCTGCTCGTCGTCTTCACCTCGCTCTCGCTGTGGGTCACGCGGCGGACGGAGGAGCGAGCCTGATGCGCGTGGGCAAGGTCGAGATCACGCTGCGCTACGCGCTCCTGCTGCTGGTGGCGGTCGTCCTGGTCGGGCCGTTCCTCTGGCTCGTCTCGCTCAGCATCCGAGGAGGGGGCAACATCTACGAGCTGAGGCTGATCCCCTCGGAGATGACGCTCACCACCTACGTCGAGGCGTGGGGGAGCGAGCACTTCGCGGGCAACTTTCTCAACTCGGTCTTCGTCTCCTGCTTCGCCGTCGTGCTCAGCGTCCTCTTCTCCGGCCTCGCCGCCTACCCCCTCGCGCGGCACGACTTCCCCGGCAAGCGGCTCGTCTTCCTCGCGATCCTCGCTACGCTCATGGTCCCCTTCCAGGTCTTCATGATCCCCCTCTACCTGCTCTGCCGGAATCTCGGACTCACCGACGGCCCCGTCGATCTGCCCGCCGCGATCAATGCCCTCGAGCCCGCCGCGCAGCGCCTCCGCGCCTACCTCGCCGTGACGCTGCCGTTCGCCGTGCCCGCCTTCGGCGTCTACCTCCTCCGCCAGCACTTCCTCACCGTCCCGCGCGATCTGGAGGAGGCCGCGCGCGTCGACGGCGCCGGGGAGTTCACCATCTGGTGGCACGTCTTCATGCCGCTGGCCAAGCCCGCCGTCGCCACCCTAGCGATCTTCATCTTCGTTGCGTCGTGGTCGACCTTCCTCTGGCCGCTGCTGATCCTCAACCACGAGGAGATGTACACCCTGCCCGTCTGCATCGCGAAGCTCAGCGGCGTCTTCGGCGAGTCCACCAACGTCCTCGCCGCGGCGAGCGTCATCGCCATCGCCCCCGTCATCCTCTTCTTCCTCGTCCTCCAGCGGTGGTTCATCCGCGGGATCACCGTCGGGGCGGTCAAGGGGTGAGTTTGAATGTGGAGCGCCGGCGCCCTCGCCGGCATCTTCCTCTGAGTGTAGGGGCACGGCGTGCCGTGCCCAGTGCCTGACGCCACGGCTCAAGAGACACTCGGATCCTCGTCATCAACCACTCTGATACAGGGCGGTTCGCGAACCGCCCCTCCCCGTGGATGCCGGCGAGGGCACGTTTTTGTTTGGAGTCCTGCGGCTTGCCGCAGAATCATGGGCAAGCCCATGTACTCCAAATAGAACCCGCGGCAGCGAGCGGCCGCGAAAGAGAGCGCGAGCAAGCTCGCGCAGTCCAGAGAGGGGCCGCCCGCACTCCACCCTCCTCGTCGTGCCGGAATTCCCATTCCGGCACCCTCACGTGCTGATGCCGGCGGGGGCGCCGGCGCTCCATTTCAGACTGATCTCTGCGGCAAGCCGCAGGACTCCAAATAAAACCCGCGACGACGCGCCGCCGCACTCCAAATCAACACTGATCCCTCTCCACCACATACATCCTCAGCTCGACCCCATATTGCTCGAAGGTCCGCTCGAAGTGCATCCCGATCTTTTCGAGCACGCGGATCGAGGCGGCGTTCTCGGGATAGACGGCCGCCGCGATGCGACCGAGGCCCAGCACGCGCAGCCCATGGTCGAGGGTGGCCCTCGCGAGCTCGGTGGCGAGCCCTTTGCCCCAGTGCTCACGCGCGAGCGCGTAGCTGATCTCGATCTCCCCCGAGTCCGGGCAGTCGATGAGACCGCAGTGCCCGATGATCTCGCCTGTGTCCTGGAGCGCTGCCGCCCAGAGACTGAACCCGTGCTCGCGCTCGTGCTCGATGCGCTGGGCGATCATCTCCTGGGTCCTCTCCCGGCTCCAGGGCTGACCGGTCTCATAGAGGCGCATGACCTCGGGGTCCGCGCAGATCCGCGCCGCGGCGTCGAGGTCCTCCATCGTCCAGGGTCTCAGCAGCGCCCGCGATGTGACGAGGATCGGCATGGCTCCGCGTCAGCGCCCGTCGCGCGGCGTGCCCTCGCGCAGTGCGCGCACCAGCAGAGGGAGCTTGGCGATGAGATGATCGACGGCCGCGTCCGTGTTCTCGCGGCCCAGGCTGATGCGGATGCCTCCGCTCACGCGCCCCATCGGGAGACCCATCGCGGTGAGCACATGGCTCGGCGCCAGACCGCCCGCCGAGCAGGCGGAGCCCGCGGCGATGGAGATCCCCTCCTCGCCCGCGAGGGAGACGAGCCTCGCCCCCTCGATCCCCTCGATGGTCAGGCACAGGATCGTGGCGAGGCGATGGGCGGGATCACCGCAGAGCTGAACGCCGTTGATCGATCTCTGCAGCCGCTCGATGATCCAATCCCCCAGAGCCCGCAGCCGGGGCATCTCCGCGGGGCGAAGGGCCTCGGCGAGCTCGAGCGCCGCCCCCAGCCCTGCGATGGCGGGCACGTTCTCCGTCCCCGCGCGAAGCCCCCCCTCCTGATTGCCCCCGTGGATGATCGGCTGAATCTCCACACCCCGTCGGACGTACAGCGCGGCACCGCCCTTCGGCCCATGGATCTTGTGGCCCGAGAGCGAGAGCAGATCGACGCCCAGCGTCTCGACGTCGATCGGCTCCTTGCCGACCGACTGCACTGCGTCGCAGTGAAAGACCACCCCCCGCTCGCGCGCCACGCGGGCGATCTCGGCGATGGGGTGGATCACGCCCGTCTCGCTGTTCGCGAACATCACCGTGATCAGCACCGTGTCGTCGCGGATGGCGCGGGCGACGTCGTCCGGATCGATGACGCCCGATTCCCCCACATCGATGAGAGTCACCTCCGCGCCGAAGTCCGAGAGCGCCTCGAGCGTGTTCAGCACCGCGCTGTGCTCGGTGGTGCACGAGATCACGTGCATGCCCCGATGCCTGCGGGCCAGAAAGGTCCCCTTGATCGCCAGGTTGTCGCTCTCCGAGCCGCTCGCGGTGAAGATGATTTCCCCCTCGCGCGCGCCGATCGCGCGGGCGACCCGCCGCCGCGCCTTCTCCACGGCGTAACGCGCATCGATGCCCTGCGAGTAAATGGCCGACGGATTCCCGAAGCGGTCCGAGAGAAAGGGCATCATCACGCCCAGTGCCTCGGGGGCAAGGGGCGTTGTCGCCGCGTTGTCGAAGTACAGCGCGTGGGGCGTCAGGCCGGGGGGAAGGTCAGTGTGCTTGGCGAACGACATGATCACACCGCGGTCAACAGATCACAGGGCTCAGGCCCGCGGTCAAAAGGAATCTGAGATTATTGATGGCGGCGTGGCCAATGCACATCATGCTGATCGTGCCGGGACCTGCGCGCCAAAGCGCTTCGGCGGCAGCGCGTGGGGGAGCAGAGGGGGTGAGGGGGACTATTGAGCTCTGCATAGAAAATGCATTTCATTTCAGTGTGGACTTCGTAGGGGCGCAGCATGCTGCGCCCGTGTTATGTGGCCCCTGAGAGGCGGGCGCAGCGGTGCTGCGCCCCCACAGCGCGGTGCATTGACTGTGCAGAGCTGAATAAAGGGCAAGGCCCATTTTCATTGTCGCTCTCGAGAGGGATCAGAGCGATCCACGGACCCTTTGAATCAGAGGCGGGAGCGCATTGATGAGATGATCGACCGACGCCTCACTCGTCCAGTGACCGAGGCTCAGGCGCACCGCGCCATCGACATCCACCTGGGGCAGCCCCATCGCCTCCAGAACGTGGCTGCTCGCCGTGCCCCCCGTGCGACAGGCCGACCCCGCTGCGATGCAGATGCCCTCCTCGGCCGCCAGCGCCACGAGCCTCGGCCCGCTGATGCCCCGGATGCCAAGATTGAGCGTGCCCGCGAGACTGCGCTCGAGGTCCCCGTTGACGTCGATCCCATCCAGCGCCGACTGCAGCCCCTCGGCCAGACGTCGCTTCAGCCCGCGCAGCCGCGCCATCTCCTCCTCCCGCCGGGCATCGACGACCTCGATCGCGCGACCGAGTCCGACGATCCCCGCCACGTTCTCCGTCCCCGCGCGGAGGCCACGCTCGTGGCTGCCACCGTGGATGAACGACTCCAGCCGCGTCCCTTCGCGGACGTAGAGCGCCCCGACGCCCTTCGGCGCATAGATCTTGTGGCCCGAGAGCGAGAGCAGATCGACACCCAGCGCGTTGACGTCGATCGCCTCCTTGCCCACCCCCTGGATCGCGTCGCAGTGGAACAGGATGCCGCGCTCGCGGGCGATCCGGCCGACCTCCTCGATGGGGTGGAGCACCCCGGTCTCGTTGTTGGCGAACATGAGCGAGATCAGCACCGTGTCCTCACGGATCGAGGCGATCAGCTCGTCGAGGTCGATTGCCCCCGACCTCTGGGGCCGGAGCATCGTCAACTCGTCGTCGAAGTATCGCTCCAGCCAATGCAGCGGCTCCATCACGGCGCGGTGCTCGGTCATGCACGAGATCAGGTGGCGGCCCCGCTCGCGGTTGGCCAGCGCGGCGCCCTTGATCGCCAGGTTGTTGCTCTCCGAGCCCCCGCCGGTGAAGACGATCTCCTCGGGCTTCGCCCCCAGCGCCCTGGCCACTCGCCCGCGCGCCCTCTCGATGCCGTACCGCGCTTTGACGCCGAACGCGTAGATGGTCGAGGCATTGCCGAACTCCTCGGTGAGAAACGGCATCATCTCCTCGATCGCCTCGGGCGCGATCGGCGTCGTCGCGTTGTAATCGAAGAAGAGCTCGCGTGGGGTGAGGGCAGTCATGGCGTGGTCTCTCCTATAAGGGCTGGTTCACAGGCAGTGGAGTTGAGAATGGGCCGCAGCTCTCATCCCCCGCCCCCTCTCCCGAGCCTGGGAGAGGGGGAGTTGAGGGGGTGAGGGGGAAAGAAGGGCAAGGCCCATTTTCAATGCCACTCTCAATGTTGGGCGCCTCGCTCGAAGCCGATCAGCTCCGGCTCGGCGAAGGCCAACCGCCGCGCCATGATCTCGACCGCCTCGGGGTTGCTGTCGATCATCACGAAGTCGCGGCCATGCCGCGCCGCCGCCTCCCCCGCAGTGCCGCTTCCCGCGAAGAAGTCGAGCACCAGGTCGCCCGGGCGGCTGTGCACACGGACGATCCGCTCGAGGATGCCCAGCGGCTTCTGTGTCGGGTAGCCCGTTCTCTCCCGCCCCTGCGTGGGGACGATCGTGTGCCACCAGACGTCCGTCGGCGTCTTGCCCCTCGCTGCCTTCTCCTCGCCGACGAGCCCCGGCGTCATGTAGGGGATGCGATCGATCTCGTCGAAGTTGAACGTGTGGCTCCGGGGATCCCTCGCGTACCACAGGATCGTGTCGTGCTTCGCGGGCCAGCGCGTCTTCGGGCGCCCGCCGTAATCGTACGCCCAGATGATCTCGTTCATGAAGCACTCGCGGCCGAAGATCTCGTCGAGCAGCACGCGGCAGCGGTGCGACTCGCGGCAGTCGATGTGGAGAAAGAGAGAGCCCGCCGGTGCGAGAATGCGGTGGGCCTCGACGAGACGCGGCTCCAGAAAGGCCAGGAAGTCATCGAAGACGTCCGAGAACTCTCGCGTGCCGAGCGCGATTGTGCGATAGCGCTTGCCCTGAAAGCCGACGCGGTCGCCGCCCGCCTCATCCTGCACCGTGCGAATGCGCGACAGCCGCTGGGTCTTTCCCGTGTTGAAGGGCGGATCGATGCAGATCAGATCAACCGAGCCGTCGGCCAGGGTGGGGAGGACCTCCATGTTGTCGGCGAGGATGATCTTCGGCATGGGTGGATCTCGGCGGCGGGGCAGTTCAGATCCATGGCCCAGATGAGCCCCTCCGTCCAGCGCGAAGGCACCCCGGAGGCTCCTGGATGAAATGAGGCCCGGGAGCGAGGCCCCCGGGCCATGTGTGCGGAGATCACTCCCCTCCCCGCCGGAGAGGGTGAGACGAGCTCAGCCCAGCGCTCTGTAAGTGAGATCGGCCTCGTAGACCTTCGACACCGAGCCGTCGTCCCGCGTGACGTCCGACCGCTCGCGGAGCAGGTTGCCGTTGGCATCCTCCCGCTCGTAGGCCTCGCGGGCGAGCGAGATCGAGCGGATCCCGACGTCGCGCAGAGTCGACATCTCGTCCATCCCCGTCACCCCATCGCCGCTCTTGTCGTGGATGACGCGGAGCTTCTCGAAGATGGCGTCGCGGGCATCGATCACCCCATCGCCGTTGTCGTCGTGCTTGGACAGCTCGGCGAAGCCATTGGCATCGCCCTCCTGATCGCCGAACAGCTCGCGGCCGTCGGTCAGCCGCCCGTCGCCGTTCGCGTCCACCATCAGCAGAGCGTCGTCGCCCTGAACGAAGGCCGACTGGTCGGCCTGCCCGTCTCCGTTGAGGTCGAACACGGCCTCGCGTCCCGTCAGGTCCACCCCGTCGCCCTGGAGGTCGATGATCAGCGGGTCGCCCCGCTGCACCTCGCCCTGGCCGATGGTGACGCTGACCTGGATCTGTGTGACCGACTCACTCTGCACCGCGTGGGCCTCGAGGCCCGCGCCGCGCAGGTCGGCGATGATCTGATCGACGCGCTGGGTGACCTGCACGTCGACGGTGACGGTGATCGAGCGCGCGGCGCTCTCCCCGCCCTGACCCACCTGGGCGACCACCTGGTCGATCACTGTGGGTGCGGCCGGCTGCTGCTGCGCAGCGATGATGCCCCTCAGCTGCGACTCAACCTGGGCGAGAAACCGGTCGAACTTGCCCGGGTTGAGCTTGGCCAGGGCCTTGAGCATCGAGATGAGCTTGTTGAACGCCTCGGGATCCGAGCGGCGCAGATCGACAAGCCGCTCGGCGAAGCTCAGAGCCACATTGTCGAGAGGTGAGGGGGGCGGAGACGACCCGAGTCCCTGAAGGACCGAGACGCCCACCTCGATCTGTGTCTGGCTCAGGGCCAGAGGATTGTCCTCGCCCAGAGCCTGACCGAGGATCTGATTGACTCGCACCATCACATCGACGCCGACGGCTCCACGGCCAGCCTGAGAGAGACTGACCACGTCGACCTCGACACCCACCTGCAGGGAGCTCATGAGCTCCGAGGCCACTGTGGATGAAGAGGATGGGGCGGGGAAACTGCTCGAGGTCGTGCTGGGGGTGCCAAGACGGGGCCCCAGCGTGGGGTTGAACAGGCCATCCATGGTTCTCCTCCCCGGTGGGACCAGCACCCCTCCCTGGGTCTGATCAGGATACAATCCACCGGCACGCATCTCATCGGCCATCTCTGCAGCGAACTTGAGCAATCGGCCCAGCTGAGCGGGATCACTGAGAGCCGAGGCGAGGGGCTCAGGCAATGCCGAGAGGGACGTCGAGGCCCCAGAGGAGGGGAGAAGAAGCGCCTGGAGAATCTCGGCCACCGCCGGATCGGTGAGCGCCCCGAGCTGGGCGATCCGCTGCGACATCGAACCCGGGAAGAGAAACGCCTCGCTCTGCAGACGCGCCAGAAGCCCGGCCGCATCCCGCGGCGAGATCTCCGCCAGCCGGGCCACCATTTGCACCAGCTGCCTCAGCAGCTCCTGAGGAGTGCTCGGGGTGGCTGGCCCTCCGGCAGGAAAAATCGGGGATGTGCTCCCAGGAACCCCCAGGCCCCTCTCCTGTGCGGACTGCTGATTCAACTGGTGATAGAGATCAGCCTCGAGTCGGAGAAGAATCTGCGCCGCCTTGCCCAGAAGCTCTTGCACACGCTGGTTGACCGCCTGGGTCAACGCGGTCTGAGTCATCTGGACCGCGTCAGCGGCGGTGAGTGTTGACCGGGACGAGGAGGAGGTGGCGGCCGAGGACAAAGAGGGTGGGGTCGCAGGGGGCCGAATTGCCCCGGTCTGAAGGTCGGAAGAGGCTGGCAGTGTGCTCGTCATCGCATCGGACCTGCGCAAGGGCGCAGGCGTCCTCTGCGCCTCTCTTCGGCACGGGATCGGAGGTGATTGAGTGCAATAATTCCATCAATTGCCCCCTCTTTCTATATCATCGACTCAGCGCACTGAGCCGCTCTCTGAGGGCCTCGATGCTCTCATGCACCTCGGTGGCGCAGCCCAGAACCCAGCTGCTGACCTCCTCGATGTTCACCGCCAGAACGAGGTGAACAGGGATTCCCAGATGATAGGCCATCGTCAGCTCGCCGTGCGTGCCCCCCCCGCGGATCACGTGCTCATCCCAGAGACACAGAACGATGTCCGAGCGCTGGAGGGTCGCGAGGTCCTTGGTGATCACCTTGCGAACCGCCGTCTGGAACCGGGGGAGATCGCTCCGCTTCCAGTGGCGGAAGTTCGCGCGCTCCTCATCGGTCAACCACTGCGCCTCCTCGGCCGTGGGGTCATAGGCGTCCCATCCCAGCTCGTCGCGGAGAAAGGGGATCAGATCCCGGCGCCAGCCCTCTCCCCCGTCAGGGGCGTGTTCGATGGCTCCGGCGAGATAGGCGAACATGGATCAGCCTCCGGCAGGTCAGTGATGAAGAGGAGAGTCCATACAGAGCTCTCAGGGGATCGTCACTCCTTTATCACACATCCGTTCTCAAATCCATCTTGCCCTTTCAGGGCTGCGGTTCGAGCGTGTCGGCCTCAAAGACCGACACGACAGATGCGCTGCCTGAAAGACAGCGATGTCTCCTCATGTTTGGAGTCCTGCGGATTGCCGCAGTTCC
>JAFGKF010000039.1 GCA_016928695.1 Candidatus Sumerlaeota bacterium
GAGCGCATCGCCTCGAGCATGGTGCCGACGGGCGGGGTGCCATCGAGGGCGAGATGCATGCCCCAGTCGATGGCCGACTTGCCGTCATAGACGCGGCGAGCGGCATCGAGGAGCTCCTGGGGATCCTGGCCCTTGGGGCAGAGAACTGAAATCATTGATGTTGTAACCCCACCAAGGGCTGCTGCCCGAGTCGCCTGGGTGAGCTTCTCGGGCCGGGGTTCCCACAGTCTCAGGTGGGTGTCGACCAGCCCGGGCAGGATCACCTTGCCGTCGGCGCTGAGTCGTCGGGCCGCATTGACATGGGAGAGATCCGCGCCGATGAGCGCGATTTTCCCTTCTTTGGCCGCCATATCGACGCGGGATTCCCCGCTCGAGGTGACGAGGGTTCCGCCGGTGATCAGAAGGTCCATGGCCGCTCCCGGCCCACAGAGGCATTTTCGCTCCCAGGGGCCCTGAGGGTCTTGTCGACCTCGGGGCGGGGATTCTTGAGTGGGTGCCGGAATGGGAATTCCGGCACCATGTGTTGAACGCTCACCCCTCCCCCCGCTCGATGTTCTCCTGGGTCTCGTCGGCCACGACGTGGTGCATCAGGGTCGAGCCGGAGAGGACGAGCGAGGCGGTGGCCACCGCCTCGGCGATCTCCTCGGGGGTGGCGCCCTCGCGGCGGGCCTTCGTCACGTGGGTGTCGATGCACCACGGGCACCCGGTGGCGTGGACGACGGCGATCATGATGAGCTCCTTGGTCTTGCGGTCCAGATGCCTCGGCCGCATGACCTCGCCATAGAACCGGCGCCATCCCTCCATGATCTCGGGGATGCGCTCGTCGAGCACTTTCCAGCGCTCGGTGATGGAGCTGCGGCGGGCCAGAGTGTCGATCATGCCATTGACCTCCCATCGGCAGATTCCATCCATGATGCATCGGTTGACCGCGACGGGCTGTGAGGCACAGCACAGTGGGATTCTCCCTTGCCAGACGGGCCTCACGCACCGACGGTGGAGGCCCATTCAATCCAGATGAGGATTGCCATGCGTCCCCTGATTCCGCTGGCCGCCGCTCTGACCATGATCTCACTGACCACCCCGACACAGAGCAATGACTGGATCGCCCCGCCCGCACTGCGGCCCGGGGACACGATCGCCATCGTCGCCCCCGCGAATTCGACCGACAGCCGCGACTTCGCAGAGATCGCCGCCGTGATGGAGGGCTGGGGATATCGCGTGCGGCTCGCCTCGAACCTGCAGGAGAGGCACGGCAACCTGGCGGGTGATGACGAGCTGCGGGCCCAGGCCTTCATGGAGGCGTGGCTCGATCCCGAGGTCCGCATGGTCTGGTGCGCCACGGGGGGTTATGGCACCACGCGGCTGTTCGAGCACCTGGACTTCGAGGCGATCCGCGCGAATCCGAAAATCCTGGCGGGGATGAGCGACATCACGGGGCTGCACTTGGCCATCGGGCGTGAGGCGCGGCTGATCACCTTCCTGGGCCCCAACGCGATCTGGCCGATCATCCGTGACGACGCGGGACCCTGTCTCTATGCCGAGCGTTGGACCTGGCGGGCGCTGCGGGAGGATCAGTACTTCGATGAGAGCGGCAATCCCCTGCCTCCCGGATACACGTACGAGTTTCCCACGGAGCCGCGCGACGAGGCCCAGGGGGAGGATGTGCGTGATCCACCCAAGACCGTCGTGCCCGGTGTGGCGCAGGGGAGGCTGGTGGGTGGCAATCTCTCGCTGGTCGCCGCGACGGTGGGCACCCCATGGCAGATCGAGACCGAGGGCCGCCTGCTCGTGCTGGAGGACGTGCGCGAGGCCCCCTACCGCGTCGACCGGATGCTCTGTCAGCTGGATCTGGCGGGACTTCTCGACAACTGCGCGGGGGTGATCCTGGGCACCTGGCGCCTGTGCGCCCCTGAGGAGCCGGAGAGGAGCCTCTCGCTCGACCAGGTCTTTCACCACTACTTCGCGGGCCGCGACTACCCCGTGATGTCGAACTTCCCCACGGGCCACGCACCGGAGCAGGCAATGCTTCCGCTGGGATGCCTGGCCGAGCTCGACGCGGGGGGACCGAGGCTGACGCTGCTCGAGAATCCGGTGACGCTGAGTCGCTGACCGCTCTCAGCGCCTCAGCCGATCATCTCCAGAAGAATCCGCGCCGCCTCGCGGGCGCCGTCGGTGGTGATCCGGTGCTCCCGCGCGCGGCTCTCGAAGCTCCCCAGGTCACCGAGGATCTCCAAGACCTTCGCGCCGGCCTCAGCTGCCCGGGGCGCCGCGAGGCCCAGACCCAGGTCCTCGAAGAGGCGGGCGTTGACGTGCTGCTCGGCGTGGCCGGTGATCGGCACCACCACCGTGGGCCGCCGGAGCGCGACGGCCTCGCTGACCGAGCTGAATCCCCCCTGGACCACGAGCACCTTGGCCCGGCGCATCACCTCGATCACGTCGAGGGTGAAGCCGCGCTGCTCGGCGTGTGGCGGCACGCGCTCCAGATGGCTGCCATAGGTCACCACGGGCTCGGTGATCCCGCGGAGATCGATGTCGTCGGTGCCGAGCCCCGATCCGCCGGTGACGACCACGACGCTCTCACCCTTGCCCCCCCAGGGCTCGATGCCGGGGCGAACGATGGGGGGGATCTGTGTGATCCTCTCGTCGAGTCCCTCCTCACGCCTGAGCACGGGGCAGATCACGCGGTCGGGGTAGCGGTGCTGGAGCCAGCTGTCGAGGCGCTCGATGACACGCGCGCTGAAACCGCAGCCGCGGGGCGTTCCCATGCGGCGCAGGGTGGCGACGACGACGGGGCTGTTGTTGAGCGATGCGAGCGGCACACGCCTGCGCTTGGCCACGCCCAGGCAATAGAAGTCGGAGTCGGCCATGACCACATCGGGCCGGAGGCTCTCGAGCAGGCGGCGTGCCGCCGCACGGTTCTGGAAGAATCGGCGTGGGAACGAGAGATTCGAGCGCACCACGTTCCAGAGCCCCATGCTCCCGCTGGTGCCGTACGTGACTGTTCGGAGGCGGTGGACGGGGCAGAGGGCCTCGGCCTCGAGCAGATCGGCGGCGCGGCCCTGGGCGGCGACGTGGATGTCGAGATCGGGTGCGGCGCGGCGGAGCTCATGGATCACGGCGATGTTGCGCGTCGTGTTCCCCGCGCCGACGCCGACGATGAACATGAGCAGACGGCTCAAGGGCGCGTCCTCTCGCGGAGCTCACGCTCGGGGCCGAGATAGAGCATCCGCCCCTCCCGGTGGTAGAAGTTGCGCATCATGAAGTTCTCCTCCTCGGGCACAGGCTCGAGGGGGTCGACCACACGGTACTCGACGATCGTGATTCCGATGTCCCGGATTGTCCAGCGCCTCACCTCCTCCGCCCCCGGCGGCAGGCGGGGCTCCGCCGAGTGCTCGGGGGGATTGACGTAGCGCGAGTGGAGGAGCCAGCGCGTGTGGGGATCGCTGGGGGGGTTGGTGACGGAGCGGGGGTCCTGGGTGATGAGCCAATCGAAGGTCGCCTCGCCGAAGTAGACGAGTCCGAGCTGCTGGCTGTGTGTGCGCTCGTAGTGCGCGTCGCGGTCGAGCCGGGCCTCGCCCAGCAGGATGTCGCGCACCTCCATCATCGTGCGCATGTTCGGCGCCATGTTCGGCCAGCGGTAGCTGATCATGCGCCCACTGCGCTCGAGAACAGTGAGGTAGATGTGGTCGAAGGCGATGTGCGAGGCGAGCAGAATCAGGCCCAGGCCGAAGATCGTCAGCCTCAGCGGGCGACGGCCCGGAGCACCGAGGTTGGCCAGCGCCATCACGCCGAGCCCCGAGGTGATGAAAGGGGCGGGGTAGGTGACGAGGTAGTAGCGGATCGGCGAGAGCGAGGGGGGCTGGCCGGGGAATCCCTGGTAGTTGAAGAAGCTGAGGAAGAGCACGGGCACCGCCTGCCAGACGAGGAGCGCGGCGTGGGCGACCATGCGGGCGCGCGAGGCCTC
>JAFGKF010000300.1 GCA_016928695.1 Candidatus Sumerlaeota bacterium
AGAAACCTCTCCTCCTCATGCCGGATCACATCGCGCGTGTGATCGACGCCCTGCCCGATCTGCGGATAGACGTCGCCCAGCGCGTCGATGAAGTCGTCGACGAGGTGGAACAGCACGGGCTGTGGGAAGTGGAGCCGCGTCTTGTAGAGCCGGATCGCGCGGCGGATAACGCCGCGCATAACAGATCCGCGTTCCTTGTTCGACGGGATGATCCCTTCGCTGATCGCGAACGTCAGGCACCGCGCGTGGTCGACGCACGCGTTGATCGCCGCGGTGACCTCGGGGTCCTCACCGTATCGGCGATCGACCAGCTGCGACAGGTGCTCGCACGCGGGCCGCAGGCCGTCCGTCTGGAAGATCGAGTCGACCCCCTGGACGAGCATCGCCAGCCGCTCGAGCCCCAGCCCGGTGTCGATCCCGCGGTTTTTGAGCGGGCGCGTGGGGTTCTCCTCGCAGAAATCGTACTGCGGGAAGACGAGGTTGTAGAACTCGAGAAAGCGCTCGTCGTTCGTCGCCGGCGTGCCCTCACCGAACTCCGGCCCGCGGTCGAAGTGCATCTCCGAGCACGGGCCGCACGCGCCCGTCTCGCCCGCGGGGCCCCAGAAGTTGTCCTTCCGCCCCATCTTCACGATGCGCTCGGCGGGGAAGCCAACCTCCGAGCGCCAGTGCTCCCCCGCCTCGTCATCCTCCTCGAAGATCGTCACCCAGATGCGGGCGGGGTCGAGCCCGACCACGTCGATGCAGAACTCCCACCCCCAGCGGATCGCCTCGCGCTTGAAGTAGTCGCCGAACGAGAAGTTTCCGAGCATCTCGAAGAACGTCATGTGGCGCACGGTGCGGCCGACGTTCTCGAGGTCGGAGGCCTTGCCCTTGACGCGCAGGCACTTCTGGCAGCTCGTCGCCCGGCGATACGGCACCTCCACCGTGCCGTCGTAGAGGCGCTTGAACTGGACCATGCCCGCCGTGGTGAAGAGCAGCGTCGGGTCGTCCTGCGGGACGAGGTCCGAGGAGGGGACGAGGGTGTGGCCCTTCGAGACGAAGAAGTCGAGAAAGGCCTGGCGGATCTCAGAGGTTTTCATCAGTTCAGCGGGTCACTCGGGTACTGGGATGGGCGCGGGGGAGGCGGCTGGATGAGCGAGGGGGTGCTGGGCGCCGAGGGCGCGGTCTGCCGCTGGGGCTGGAGCGGGGGTTGTGGCTGGAGCTGGGTTTCGGTCTCCCGATCGGGAGGCACGACCAGCTCGTGGCGGACCCGCGGCGGCGTCAGATTCTGCTCGAGGATCAGCTTGATCGCGGCCAGCTCCCGCTCAAGGTGATCCAGGCGGGTGCGCAGCTCCTCGCCCTGGAGGTCGCTGCTGGCCCTCAGCCCCCGGATCTGGGCCGCCTGGGCCTCGTCGGCAGCCTGCACGTACGTCTGGAGATTGTCCAGCGTCAGGCGCATGGCGTAGACGTCGCCCGAGACCGAGCCGCTGCCGCCGCATCCGGCCAGGGCCGCGAGGGCGAGGAGAATCAGAGCTGTGCGCATGGCATCGCCTCCCGGAGAAAAAAAGACGGGGTCAGAACTCGCCAGAGTCTGACCCCATCGGTCTGTTCAGATCAAGGACGAGATCAGTCCGCGTAGAGCGAGAACTGAGCCCGGCGATTCCAGCGCCAGGCCTCCTCGTTGTGACCCTCGCGGGCCGGGCGGGTCTCGCCGTAGGACCGGGTGGCGAGCTCGTTGGTCACGCCCAGATCGAGCAGGTACTGGTAGACGGCGGATGCGCGGCGCTCGCCGAGATTGTAGTTGTACTCGTCGGTCCCACGCTCGTCGCAGTGCCCCTCGATCAGGATCGGCAGATCGGGGTTCTCACGCAGCCACTGCGCGTTCTGCTCCAGCGCCTCGCGGGCAGGGGCCGTCAGCACGTCGCTGTCGTAGTCGAAGTAGACGGTGTCCAGCTCCTCGGCCAGAATAGTCTCGGTGGAGCGGGGGCGATTGGTCAGCGGCGCCTCACCGGTCGCATCGGGCTCTGTCGCCTCGAGAATCGGCGAGCTGAGGCGGTCGGTCATCGGACCCTCCCCCTCGCGGCAGCGACTGCATCCGAAGAGCACCCAGACCATGAGAGCGGCCAGCGCCCAGTGGCGCAGGGTCAGGTTGCTGTGAAACATCTCGTGTCGTTTCTCCTCTGACGGGGATTTTTCCCCGCATTGGCTTTCCGTTTTCTTGTGAAAGCGGGCCGCATTGAGCTTCGCGAGGGCAAGCTCTGTCAAGCCCCACTGAAGGAAACCGACAGCGAGACGACCAGAATGGTTTGGCCCCGGCGGCGGGTCGGCGCTCCCCGGGAGGCCCCGATCAGTCGGTGCTCCAGGCGGCGAATTGGACGCGGCGGTTGAGCCGGTGGGCGCTCTCGTCGCTCCCCAGCTCAATGGGCCGGGTCTCCCCCCACGTGAAGGTGTGGAGCAGATCGGGGTTCAGCCCGAGCGAGACCAGCCGCTCGCGGACCGCCTGGGCGCGCTTGAGCCCGAGGTTGTAGTTGTACTCCTCGGTGCCGCGCTCGTCGCAGTGGCCCTCGATCCGGATGCTCACCCCCGGGTGGTCCTGGATCCAGTCGGCATTGGCCTGGATCGCCGCCCGGGCCGCCTCGGTCAGCGCAAAGCTGTCGAAATCGAAGTAGATCGTCGCCAGATCGACGATGATCCCCTCCACGTCCTGGCGGATCGGCTCCGGCTCCGGCAGCTCCAGGTCCGGATCCAGGGCGAGAAGCGCCGGATCCAGGCTGCCCTCCAGAAATTCCGAGCCGTAGATATCCTCCGGCGAGGGGGTGTCAGGCGGCGCCAGCACGATCTCGTCGTCGGTGAACGCGCCCGGGGTGCGGCGCCAGAACTGCCACCAGTGCTCTCGCGGCTGGCGCGAGCAGCCCACCGCCAGCACGGCGAGGGCGATCAGCAGGGTCAGGCCGGTCAGGCGCCTGGGGTTGAATCTCAGCGGGGTCATGGTCGGGTCTCCTCTTTGCTCATGGGTCGAAGATCGGGTGGGGGGAGGGGGGTCATTGCCCCTGCGGCGGCTCGGCCATCGGGCTCAGGTTGACGCCCCTCTGCGTCAGCTGATGGGTGTTCGAACCGTCCGCGTTCATGATGTGGATCTGGCGCAGGCCGGAGCGATCCGACGAGAAGACGAGGTGCTGGCTGTCGCGCGTCCAGCACGGGTCCTCATCATTCGCCGGGTTGTCGGTCAGCCGCAGCCAGGAGTCATCGTCGCCGTCGATGTCCATCACGAAAATGTCGAACTGCCCCTGGACGCGGGAGGTGAAGGCGATGCGGCGGCCGTCGGGCGAGACGCTGGCGCCGTCGTTGAAGGTGTAGCCGCGCCGCGCCGTCAGGCGGCGCTGATTGCGGCCGTTGGCATCCATCACCCAGATCTGGGGGCGGTTGCCGTCACGGTCGCTCGTGAAGAGGATCTGGCGCCCGTCGGGCGTCCAGCATGGCGAGGAGTCGATCGCCCGCTGATACGTCAGGCGCAGCGGATCCGTCCCCTGCCGCCCCATCAGGTAGATCTCAGAGTTGCCGTCACGCGACAGCGTCAGGGCGACCAGGGAGCGCTCAGGGCTCCAGTGGGGGCTGAGGTTGAGCCCCGGGAAGCGTGAGATTGTCCACTGCTGCCGGTCGCTGAGCCGCATCAGGAAGAGATCGGGGTTGTACTCGCGCGTGGAGGTGAAAAAGATCTCGGCGTTGTTCGCTCCCCAGCAGGCGGCCATCACCGTCGCATTGTCCTCGGTCAGCGCCCGCCCGCGGCCCCCGTCGGCATCCATGAGGGCCAGCTCCCGCCCCGCGCGCGTCTGCGTGATGAACAGGATGCGCGACTGGGCGATGCCCGTCTCGCCCGTGACCCGCTCGACGATCTCGTCGGCGATCTGATGGGCCATGTCTCGGTGCTCATCTGGGGGGCGAGTGTGGCGGCGACCAATCACACGCTCGCCAATCGAAGTGTCCCAGACCTCGACCTCGGCGACGAGCGCGTCGTCCCCGGCGGTGTAGGTGCCGCGGACCAGGTAATCCGCCCCCAGGCGGTTCCAGGCGGCGAAGTCGGGGCGGCCCGCCTCGCGGTCGCGCCGGTCCTGATTGAGGATCAGCTCACTCGCCTCCAGCGGGTCGAACCACCCGGCGATCTCCAGGTTGAGAGCGATGATGGGGGAAAAGGGGTCGCTCTGGAGCTGCGCGGTGCCCGGGGCGGGCGCGAACGGCGGAATGGCAATGGCCGAGACCTGAAGGCCACTGGGGTGGACGATGAGATCGCCGCCGATGGCGTTCTCACCGGGCTGGGAAGGGGCGACGCGCGGCAGCGTGAGCATGAGCGCGGCGACAGCGAGAGCGAGCAGACGAAAATGCATCGCGCCCTCCTGACGGGGTTTATGTGATCAAAAGCCTAGACCAATCGACACCTCGAGACGGTCTGGGGTTTGACCGCATCTGAGCTGAATTGTGGATTCGGTGCAACAGAAAAGCGCACCACAGAGCCACAGAGGACACAGAGGGAAGACAGATGGAGATGGCATAAAGGCCGTGATCCCCGCGTCGTGCTCGAGGCACCATGGGATCATCTCAATGTCCCAGGAGGACCACGGCCA
>JAFGKF010000301.1 GCA_016928695.1 Candidatus Sumerlaeota bacterium
CCCTCGCGGGCGACGCTGTCCATCTTCCCAAGGCACTTTTTCTGAAACTGGGCGTCGCCCACGGCCAGGACCTCGTCGACCACGAGGATCTCGGGCTCGAGGTGGGCGGCGACGGCGAAGGCGAGACGGACGAGCATGCCGCTGGAGTAGCGCTTGACCGGGGTGTCGAGAAATCGCTCGACCTCGGCGAAGGCGACGATCTCTTCGAACTTGCGGTTGATCTCGGCCCGGCGCATCCCGAGGATCGCGCCGTTGAGATAGACGTTCTCCCGGCCGGTCAGCTCCGGGTGGAATCCCGTGCCGACCTCGAGAAGGCTCGAGAGACGGCCCTGGACCACGGCGCGGCCCGCGGTGGGCATGGTGATGCGCGAGAGGATCTTCAGCAGCGTGGATTTGCCCGCCCCGTTGCGCCCGATGATGCCGATGGTCTCGCCTCGCCTCACGTCGAAGCTCACATCGCGCAGCGCCCAGAACGTCCCGGGGGGCGTGTCGGGATCACCTCCGCCTCCCTCTCTCTGGGCCGTCGGATGCGGAAATGCGCGGCGCGCCTTCCGGGCCAAGTGCGCGGGCAGGGACATCAGGGTCTCGCGGAACGTCCGCGTGAGCTGCAGGGTCTGTCCGTAGCGATAGCGCTTGCCCAGCCCCTCCACTCGGATGGCGATGTCGTCGCTCATATGATGTCAGCGAACTGCTTCTCCATGCGCCGGAAGTAGAAGAGGCCACTGAAGAGGATGACCAGGGCCACAGGGGTCCCCACGGCCAGCAGCATCCAGGGGGGACCGATGGCGGGATCGGTGTGGGGATACACGAGGCACCAGCGGAACCCCTCGACCACCGCCACGAGCGGGTTCAGGCCCCAGAGATACGGCCAGATCCCGTGCCCCTCCAGCCACTGGGCGATCGTGGTGAAGGAGATGATGACCGTGACGTACATCCACATCTGGATCAGAAAGGGCACCGCGAATCGGATGTCGCGGTACTTCACGTTGAGCGCGGAGAGAAACAGTCCTGTCCCCAGAGCCGTGATCAGCGCCAGTGCGAGAAAGATCGGGAAGAGGAGCGCCGTGGCGGGGGGAACGAATCGGTAGTGGATGAGCATGACAACGAGAATGATCAATCCAATGGCGAAGTCCACGAGCCCGGCCAGGCACGGACCCGCGGGAACGATCAGCCGGGGGAAATAGATCTTGGTCAGGAGATTGGAGCTGCCCACCAGGCTGTTGGCCGACATGGTCAGGGAGGTGGCGAAGTAGGTCCAGATCAGCATCGCAATGTAAAAAAACAGGGTCGGGGGGAGGCCATCGGAGGAGAGACCGGCGACATTGCTGAAGATGATCGTGAAGATCAGGGCCTGGACGAGCGGCACGAGGATCGCCCAGATGGCCCCCAGAAGCGTCTGCTTGTACTTGACCTTGATGTCACGCCAGACCAGGAAGCCGAACAGCTCGCGGTACTGCCACAGCTCACGGAAGTTCACCGCGATCCAGCCCCGGGGGGGCTCGATGACAAGCGTCGGCGTGGTCTTCAGTGAGGCGTCGGTGGGGGGAGGCATGGGGCTGTGCTCTGGCCTGTCTCAGTGGAGTTCAAACGGGCATTTTCCCGGGGGCATCTGTGGCAGTCAAGCCCTGCCGGCGGGCCTGCGGCGCGGGCGCCCCTCACCGCTCCGTGAACTCCCCGCTCCTCGCAGCGCAGATCTCCTGGGCGCGGGCGTAGTCGTCGGGGCGGCCGATGTCGAGCCACAGCCCCTCAAAGGGATAGACAGCGACGCGGCGCTCCTGGGAGAGCAGCCTCAGCACGAGCTCCGGAAAATCGAGATGCTCACCGCGCTCGATGAGGCTGAGCACGCTCGGCTCATAGACGTAGATGCCCATCGAGACCTGATGCTCGTGCTCGGGCTTCTCGTGGTAGCCGATGAGCTGTCCGGCGTCGTCGAGCTCGAGCACGCCGAGGTCGACCTGAACTCGCTTTGTGTGGCTCGCGATCGTCAGCTCCGCGCCGGACTTGCGGTGGAACGCGATCAGTGCACTGAATTCGAGGTCGGTGAGGAGGTCACCGTTCATCACCAGGAAGGTCTCGTTCAGGTCGGGCACGAGGACGAGTGAGCCCGCGGTCCCGGTCGGCTCGTCCTCGGTGACCAGAGTGATGCGCATCTGGGGGAGGGCAACGGCCACGTGCTGCTCGATGAAGGCGCGGATCAGCTCGGAGAGGTGCCCGAGCGTCAGGGTGACGTCGTGAAAACCCTGGGCGCAGAGCTGGCGCAGAAGGAGCTCGAGGATCGGCATGTCGCCGAGTGGCACGAGCGGCTTGGGGAACGTCACCGTGAAGGGGAGCAGGCGAGTCCCCTTCCCACCGGCGAGGATCACCACGCGGGGCTTGGCACTCTGCGGCGACCCCGCGGCGCTCACACTGCGTACTCCCCGACGCGGTCGCCCTCGGGGTGAGCGCGCAGATGATCCGCGGTCCGGCGGAGCCCCTCGTCCAGACTCACCCGGGGCTCCCATCCCAGCGTGCGCTTCGCCTTCGAGGCGTCACACTCCAGGTGGTCCACCTCGAGATCGGCGGTGCGCTCACGCTCGGCGACAGCGACGACCCTGGCATCCGATCCGACAGTGCGGAGACAGTGCTCGGCGATCTCGCCGATGGAGAGGGCCTCGCCTGAGCCGAAGTGCACTGTCTCGCCCTCGAGACCCTCCGCGGCCGCGGCGAGGACGAAGGCGCGGGCCGTGTCCTCCACGAAGGTCATGTCTCGCCTCGGAGTGAGGTTGCCGATCTCGATGGTCTTCACCCCGGCCAGAACCTGCGCCAGAATCGTGGGGATCACCGCCCGTCGGCTCTGACGCGGCCCGTAGGTGTTGAAGGGCCGAAGGATCATCACGGGCAGACCGTAGGCCCGATGGAAACTCAGCGCCAGCTGGTCGGCGGCGATCTTCGAGGCCGCGTAGGGTGAGTGGGGGCAGAGGGGATGGCTCTCATCCATCGGCACGGTCTGCGCCGTGCCGTAGACCTCGCTGGTGGAGGTCACGATGACACGCGACACGCCATGCCGACGCGACGCCTCGAGGATGTTCAGCGTGCCCCCGGCATTGACAGCGTGGTGGGAGGCTGGGGCGACACACGAGTGGGGGATGCCGATGAGCGCCGCCATGTGGACGACGATGTCGTGTCCAGCGACGACGGTGTCCATCTGAAAGGGATCAGTGACATCTCCCAGGGCGATTCGCAGCTGACCCGATCGCTCGGCGGCCAAGGCCTCGCCCGAGTGGTCGAGGTGACCACGGTGGCCCGTGGAGGTGTATCGCACCATGGCGGCCACCGTGGCACCCGCGGTCAGGAAGGCCTCGACCACGTGGCTCCCGATGAAACCGCCGGCTCCGGTGATGAGCACCCGCGCTCTGGAGAGATCGCTCATGGGGAAGATCTGCTCGCTCTGAGCCCGCTTGTCAACTCAGGCCCCGAGCAGCGCCTCGACAATTCGCTCGGCGGCGTGGCCGTCGCCGAAGGGGTTGATGGCCTTGGCCATCGCACTGTATCGCGCCTGATCGGTCAGCAGCGCGTTCGTCGCCTCCACGATGCGCCGGGTCCGCGTGCCGATCACCTCGACGGTGCCCGCCTCGACCGCCTCCGGACGCTCGGTGGTCTCGCGGAGGACCAGCACCGGCTTGTCGAGCCCGGGGGCCTCCTCCTGGAGTCCACCCGAGTCGGTGAGGATCAGATGGGCACGGCGCATGAGGTGGGCCATCGTCAGATAGTCGAGCGGTGGCAGCAGAGTGATGCCATCGACACCCTCGAGGGCTGCGAAGACGGGCTGCCACACGTTGGGATTGGGATGAACGGGATAGACGATCTGGACATCCGGGTGGGCCAGGGCGATCTGGCGCAGCGCCTCGCAGATCCGCTGCAGGGGTTCCCCGAAGCTCTCGCGCCGGTGCGCGGTCACGAGGAGGATGCGCTGATCCGGCGACAGGGAGGGCAGATGCGACTCCAGGTCGCAGGGCATGGCCACCACCCGCTGAAGCGCGTCGATCACCGTGTTGCCCGTCACGCGGATTCTCTCCCTCGGGATCCCCTCACGCAGGAGATTGTCGCGCGCGTGCTCGGTGGGGGCGAAGTGGAGGTCCGCGATGATGCTGGCCACCGAGCGATTGATCTCCTCGGGGAACGGGTGGTGCTTGCAGTGGCTGCGGAGCCCCGCCTCCACATGCCCCAGGCGGATGCGGTGGTAGTGAGCCTGAAGCGAGGCGGCCAGCACCGTGGTCGTGTCGCCCTGGACCAGGACCCAGTCGGGCCGCTCCTCGGACAAGACGGGGTCGAGTCGCGCCAGGGCCTCGCAGGTCACCTGCGTGAGGGTCTGATCTGACCGCATGATGTCGAGGTCATGATCGGGGACGATGCCGAACAGGGTGAGCACCTGATCAAGCATCTCGCGGTGCTGCGCGGTCACGCACACCCGCGAGAAGATCCTGTCTGGATGCCGCGCGAGCTCGAGCAGCACCGGCGCCATCTTGATGGCCTCAGGGCGGGTTCCAAAGACACTGAGGATCTTGATCATCGCGGGGGCACCACCCGGCTCAGCGGGGGACCCCAGTGAAGCCACTGGGCGCGGAGACGTCCATTGTGTTTTTCACTCACTGTTGCCCTCCCCCACGACCTCTCTGAGGAGCGAGGCCCAGGACTCCACGGCGCGGCTCAGGTCGCAGTGATCCAGCGCAAACCTGCGTCCCGCCTCGCCGAGCCGCCGTCGCAGGTCCGGATCCGTGATCAGTCGCTCCAGCCGCTCAAGCCACTCCTCCGGCGTCCGGGCCAGGAGTCCGCGGCTCTCATCCTCCCCGCAGATCGCGCGGTTCACCCCCACGGGGGAGGCGACCGTCGCCATTCCCACCGCCATGCACTTCAGCAGTTTGAATCCCGCCTTGCCCCGCTCGAAGGGGGTCTCGATCAGCGGCATCACTCCGATGTCAAAGGAGTGCAGCATCTCGATCTCCCGCTCCAGGCTCCAGCGGACGTTCACCACCCGGAGGCCCTCGGCCTCGTAGTCGCCGTTGCTGACCACCCGGAGGATCACACCGTGGCGGCGCTGGAGATCGCGCCACACATCGTCGAGGGTGTGGAGATAGCAGAATCCCGAGCGCGTGCCGATCCACCCGATGACAGGGGGATCGCCGGGGCGATCAGGTCGCATGGGGTGTCGCGCCATGTCCAGGCAGCTCGGGACCACCTCCACGCGTCGGCAGTGGCGCAGCGCGTACTCCTCGAGCCAGGGGCTCCCCACGACCGCCGCCCGGGCACGCCTGAGCACCTTCGCCGATGCGCGCAGATCGATCCATCGGTATCCCCCCGTGGCAAACGGGGGCCTCAACCAGAGGGCGTCGTCGAAGTCGAAGATGAGATTGCGGTTGAGACGCCGCACCACCCACTCCATCCAGGGGCGACCGATGGGGAACATGCCCCGGAACACGATCACCGCGTCCGCCCGGATCGCCCGCGGGATGTCTCGCAGGCGGAGGAGAAGATAGAGCGTGTAGTAGATGAGCCTCCGGAGCCGCCCGCCGCGGCGGCACCAGGCCGCCAGGCCATCGCTCATCGGCGGGCAGACGCGCAGGTCGATTCCCTGTGCGGCGAGGCCGGGGGCGAGCGCTGCGATCCGGCATCGGGAGCCGGCATTGGACAGCGGTTCCTGGACATAGGCGATGACGCGCATGGGGGAGGTGAGGATCACCGCGGGCGGGATCCGCCGTCTGAGTAGGTCACAGAGAGGGCTTCGTCAATGTCGGATGCGGCGGTGAGGGCTCCTCAGTCACAGGCCGTCTTGTCATGAGCTCTCGGCGGTCACCACGGGGAAGGAGACACGGAACAGCGAACCCTTCCCGGGCCGGCTCTTGACCTCGATGTCGCCGTTGAGCTGGCCCAGCAGCTTCTTGGTGATGGTCAGGCCCAGACCGATGCCGCTGTGGTGCCGGTTGAGCTCGCTGTCGACCTGATAGAAGTGGTCGAAGATCCGCTCGAGGTTCTGGGGGGCGATGCCGATGCCATCGTCTCGAACGGTGACCTCCACGCGCTGCGCTGTTTTCCGGTAGCCCACACTCACGTGCCCGTTGTCCTGGCTGAACTTCACGGCGTTGTCGATGAGGTGATAGAAGACGCGCTCGAGCGCCCGCTCGTCACCCAGCACCGGCGGCAGCGGTCCCTCGGGGTGCCGGTGCTCGATCTGCACGGACTCCCGCTCCCGGCGCTCCGCCACGCGGTCGATCACACGGGTGAGTATGGCCTCGAGTCCGATGGGCTCTTGCTCCAGCCGCACGAGACCCCCCGCCTGGATCTCCGCGATCTCCAGGAGGTCGTTGACCATCCGCTGGAGATCACGCGATTTGCCCACGACCTTCTCCAGCAGGCGCGTGATCTCGGGATTCACCTCCCCGGTGCGTCCGCTGAGAATCAGCTGGGCGAAGCCCAGGATGGAGGTCAGCGGAGTCCGCAGCTCGTGGCTGATGGTGGACAGGAAGTTCGACTTCATCCGGTCCACCTCCTGGATCTCACTGTATGCCTGGCGGAGGTCAGCGAACAGCTCGGCGTTCTGAAGGGCCAGGCTTGTCTGATTGCAGAGCCACTCGAAGTTGGCGGTGTCGTCGGGTGTGATCCCCGCGACGCGGAACGACTTGTCCGCCGCGACGATGGCGCGCACACCCCGCTTGGTGCGCAGGGGGGCCAGGAGGAACTCGCGCCCCAGGCGCCTGACCGTCTGGGGCTCGAGATGAGTCGGGGGTGACTTCGCCTGCACGTGCAGGGTGTGGATGTCGCCGTCCTCGGCGAGAAGCCGCGGCGCTCGGTGGAGGCCCCTCTTGAACAGCTGCCGGTTGAGAATCGCCGCGGTCAGCGCGTTGCTGGCGCTGGCCCGCTGAAAGGCGGTGATCCACCACGACTGGCTCCGGAGGTCGTTCAGCTCGGCTCGGCGCGTCTTGCCCGTCGAGCGCCTCGAGGCCATGGAGGCGAGCAGCTGCTCCTCCCCGCGGATCTCCTCCTCGAGGGCGCTGAGCTCCTCCTCGCTCTCACACCCGAGGCCCAGGCGCCCCTCGAATCGGCGCGGCTCCCCTCCGGGCAGGAAGAGATACGCCCGGGTGAATCCCAATCCCCGGGGGGAGGTGAGAATCGTCAGGAGCATCAGGTGCAGGTCATCGATCTCGATCGAGGAGTTGAGGGCGGCGAAGATCCCGTTGATCAGCCGCATCTGGCCGACGACGTCGGTCAGACGCGACACCGCCAGCGGTGTGGGCGGCTCCGGGGCAGCGCTCGGTGTGGCGCCCCGGCGAGGCATCAGGCGCTCCCGACGGTCGCGTTGGGTGGGGTGAGATACTTGACCATGCAGACGCGCGTGCCCTCCCCGGGGCTCTGGACGAACTCGACTTCGTCCATGAATCGCTGCATGATGTGTGTGCCCAGGCCCCTGTAGCGCTTGACCTCGACGTATTCCTCGATGCTCTTGACGGCCCCCCGGAGATCGCCGGCCCCCACACCGCTGTCGCACACCATGATCCGCAGCGCGTCGGTCATCGCCTCCACGCGCACGGTGAGGGGCAGGGCCTCCTCAGGCGGATCGGGATAGGCGTGCTCGATCACATTGGCGCACGCCTCATCGACGCTCATCTCGATTTTGCTGAGGTCCTCCTCGGGGAGCCCGAGGGCGGCGGCTGTCTGAGCGATGACCCCCCGGATCCAGCTCAGGATCGACATCTCGACCGGGCATCGCAGCTCGAGGATGAATGGGCGGGGCAGTGACATGGCCGCCTCGTTGTCAGTGCTCGTCGGCTCAGGATCGGAGAATCTGCTCTGCCTCATCCTCGCTGTCGCACAGATGGAAGATCCGTGTGAACCCCAGCAGATCCAGGATCTTGAAGACCTTCTGGGTGGGTTGGAGAAGCACGAGCTCCCCCCCGTCCTTCTTCAGTCGCTGACTCAGCCCCATCAGCGCCCCGATCCCCGCACTCGAGATGTAGCTCAGCCCCTGAAGGTCGAGAATGATCTTCACCGTGCCCGCCGCGATGAGCTCGTCGGTGCATCTGTCGAAGTCCGCGACCGTGTGTGCGTCGAGATATCCGTTGAGGGCGATCACACGCACATCGGGAGAGGAGTCGAGGGAGCGGATGTCCACCTCGAACGTTTTCATGCGGGCAGTCCCCTGAGGCCTTGTTGGCTGTGAATGGTAGAATTGGAACTCGTCAGCGTCAACCGGTTTGTCCCTGGCGAAGGGGGGCCTCGATCACATGGGCCTCCCTGCGGCGTCGCAGGGCCAACAGCGTGATGTCATCGTGCTGAGGAATCCCGTGGGTGAAGTCACCGATGTCGGACAGGAGATCCTGGATCAGACCCTCGGGGCCGCGGTCGCATTGGCGGTGCAGCAGATCCAGGAAACGCTCCTGCCCATACTCGCGCCCCTCCTCATCCATGGCCTCAACCACGCCGTCGGTGTAGAGGACCACGAGATCGGTCTCGCCCAGGTCGATGACCAGCTCCTCCATCACATCGAAGATCTCGCCGTCGGTCAGCCCCAGCGCGATCCCGTCGGGGGTGTACAGGACCGGATTGGGATCCCCCGTGGGGCAGGCGATCACCGGCTCATGGCCCGCCCGCGCGAAGTGGAGCGTCTGGGCGCGCTCGTCCAGGATCGCGTAGGTCATCGTGATGAAGACGTTGCTCCGGGTGTCCTCGTAGACGCGCTGGTTGATTGTCCGCAGAACGTCGGCGGGGCTCAGGCGCCGTGGCGCCTCGGCCCGCAGAGCGCTCCGCACCATCGACATGATGAGAGCACCCGGCACGCCCTTGCCCGAGACGTCGGCGATCACCAGCCCCAGGTGACTCTCATCGATCCGGATGATGTCGTAGTAGTCGCCCCCCATCTCCAGCGCCGGCTTGCAGTAGGCCGCGATCTCGAAGCCCTCGACCGACGGCATCTGCGTGGGGAGCATCAGGCGCTGGAAATCCGAGGCGATCCGCAGCTCGCTCTCCACCCGCTGCTGCTGCGTCAGCTCCTCGAAGATCTGAACCGTCTTCACCGTCACCGCCGCCTGGTCCGCCAGAGTCCTCAGAAGGCTCATGTCCTTGTCCGTGAAGACCTGGCCGTGGGTCCGCTTGTTGACCACGGCGAAGACGCCGATCACCTCCTCCCGGATCTTGAGAGGCATCAGCATCATCGACTCGAGCGGGACCAGCTCGTGGGCCTCGGTGGGAAGGCGCCTCTCCGCCCGCGCGTCGAGGATCAGAAGCCCCTCACCCTCCTTGGCCACGTGGCCGACGACACCCTCGCCCAGGCCGATCCGCTCGGCCTTGACCTTGTCGTGCAGATACTTGCGCTTTGTCAGCACGTACCCTGTGGTCGGTCGCAGGGGGGGGAAGAGCCCCTGGACCACACGGGCCCGGAGCTCCGGGACCTCGCTCTGGGGATCGTGGAGATAGATCGCGCCCGCCGAGGCCCCGGTCTCGTCGATGATGAACTCGGTGATGAATTCGAGGGTGGCCTCGAGGTCCGACTGATTGGTCGCCATCTCACCCATGCGGTGGAGGAAGAGGAGAACCGACTCGCGCTCCTGCGTGTCGATCGCGATCGCCGACTCGAGGCGGCGGATGCGGGCGCGGAGCAGCGAGATGATGATCCAGGCGGCGACGATGACGACGAGGAGTGTGGTGACACTCCAGAACTGAGGTGGGGCGAGGGGCAAGATCGGCATGGGCGGGCTCCTGAGTGGGGACCTCTTCTACAGTGTATGACAAAATGAACCCATGCGAGTGTGAGTCATCTCACAGAGCCCTCTGCGGAGTCACCGCTGTGCGATACGCCCGACACCGGGAACGGTCAAGCACTGGTGAGCCCCTCGGGAAGATCCAGCAGGATTCTCTTTCTCTCGAGGTCGACCTCCCGCAGATATGCCCTGACCAGCGGCACGTGGAGGGCACGCCCATCGGCGGTTTCAATGCTCAGATAATCATGGGCTGGGCCCTCGGCGACCGCAGTCACCAGGCCGAGAGAGACATCGCCCTCCTCCCCGACCTGAAGGACCTCGCAGCCGACGAGGTCGTCCACCCACCATGTGTCCGGCTCGTCGAGGGGCGGCATGTCCACGCGGTCCACCCAGACCTCCCAGTGCGTGCGCGCCTGGATCGCCTCGCGCGAGTCCAGCCCATCGAAGAGGGCGACGATGCGGTGCCCCTGGGTCCGGAGCCCCTCCCAGCGCGTGGTTGGACGACCCTCGGGGCTCTCACCGGCGGGGACGATCCGCACCGGGGCCTGAGCGGCGCGCTCGAGATCCTCGGCGCTGTGGCTCTCAGGGTGGAAAACGCACTCCCCACGGAGCCCCACGGGGCGTCCCAGACGCCCCACGAGCCACAGGTCGTGGCTGGGTTGGGGGGATCGCTCGGGGTCTCGGGGCATGACGGGTGGCATCGGCGCGCGGGGGGCGCGCCGATGCGGGATGCGGTCACACCGCCCGGGGGCGGCGTGGCCGTCCGCGCGTCACTCGACGATTTCGAGAATCGAGCGCTTCTTCAGCTTTGTCGCGGCCGCGCTGAGGATGGTCCTCATCGCCTTCGCGGTGCGGCCCGACTTGCCGATCACCTTGCCGATGTCGTTGGGGGCGACCTTCAGCTCGAGGATGATCGAGTTCTCACCCTCGACGATGTTCACCTGGACTTTGTCCGGCTCATCAACAAGTGCCTCTGCCATGTACTGAACGAGCTCTTTCATCGCTGTCACTCCTGCCTCGCATTGGGTCCGTGCCTGGATCAGGCGAGCATGTGCGTGTGGGTATCAGTGGGGGCGGTTCACTCGGCGGCGGCGGGGGCGGGTTCGTTGGCTGTCTGGGGCCTGCCGCCCTGGCGGGCGGCCCGCACCGCGGTCTTCTCCTCGTGGAATCTCTTCATGATTCCCAGCTTTTTCAGGATCGAGCGGACGGTGTCGCTCGGCTGAGCGCCGACGCGCAGCCAGTGAAGCGCACGCTCCTCATTCACCCGGAAGTTGGGCTCCTTGCGGATGGGGTGGTACACCCCGAGAATCTCGATGAACCGGCCGTCGCGAGGCTTGTGTGCATCCGCCACGACGAGGCGGTAAAACGGGGCTCTTTTTCGGCCCACGCGGGCCAGTCGGATTTTCACCACGGCTGTGTCTCTGTGACCTCCTGGTCAGGGTTTTCGTCTCGCGGCGGCCAAGGGGCCGCCAAGTCTCACTGCGGCGGAATCATCCCCGGCGGAATCATGCCCGGGGGGACCGCTCCCGGGGGCACTGCGCCGCCCCCGCGGCGCCGGCGCCGCTTTTTCCCGCGGCCCAGCACGCCGCCGAGCATCCCGCGCATCATCTTCTTCGTCATCTCGAACTGCTTGAGCAGCTGGTTGACGTCGGCGACCTCGACGCCTGCCCCGCGGGCGATCCGCCGCTTGCGGTTGCCGTCGATGACATGGGGAAAGGCCCGCTCCTGCGGGGTCATCGACTGGATGATCGCCTCGACGCGGCCGAGCTCGGACTCGTCGAAGTCGAGCTCCTTGATCTGGCGCCCCAGCCCCGGGATCATGCCGAGGACCGATTTGAAGTCGCCCATGCGGCGCACCTGGCGCATCTGATCGAGGAAGTCCTGGAGATCGAGCTGCCCCGACAGCAGCTTCTCCTGCGCCTTCGCCGCCTGCTCCTGGTCGATCGTCTCCTGCGCTCTCTCGACGAGCGACAGCACGTCGCCCATGCCAAGGATGCGCGAGGCCATCCGATCGGGGTGAAACTCCTCGAGATCCTCGAGCTTCTCGCCCACCGACGCCAGGCGAATCGGCTGGCCGGTCACCGCACGGATCGAGAGCGCCGCGCCGCCGCGCGCATCGCCGTCGAGCTTGGTCAGGCAGACACCGTCGATCCCGATCTGGCCATGGAAGGCCTCGGCCACATTGACCGCGTCCTGGCCCGTCATGGCGTCGGCCACCAGCAGCGAGTGCGCAGGCTTGACGGCCGACTTGAGCCTCTTGAGCTGCGCCATCAGCTCGTCGTCGACATGCAGTCGCCCCGCCGTGTCCACGATCAGGGCATTCACGCTCGCGCGGTCGGCCTCATCCAGCGCCTCGCCCGCGATCTTCACGGGGTCGCTCTGCCCCTCGGCGGTGTGAACGGGGACACCGACCTGCCCGCCGAGCGTCTCGAGCTGCTTGATCGCCGCGGGCCGCTGCCGATCGCAGGCGACGAGCATCACGCGCCGCCCCTGCTTTTTCAGGCGGCGGGCCAGCTTGGCCGCCAGGGTGGTCTTGCCCGAGCCCTGGAGGCCGAAGAGCATGATCACGTTGACCTTGTCGGGCTTGAGGTCGAGGGGCGCCACCTCGCCGCCCATCATCTCGATCAGCTCGTCATGCACGATCTTGACGATCTGCTGGCCCGGATTGACCCCCCGGATCACCTCCTGCCCGATCGCCTTCTCGGTCGCGTCTTTGACGAATTGCTTGACGACGCGGAAGTTGACGTCGGCCTCGAGCAGCGCCATGCGGATCTCGCGCATGGCCTCGCGGATGTTCTTCTCGGTGATCGTCCCCTGGCCGCGCAGCCGCTTGAAGACGCCCTCGAGCCTCTCGCCGAGCGCATCAAACATCGGACTCGTCCTCGCTCTCGGGGGGGGCATCCGCCTCGTGCAGGGTGTCGATCGCGCGTCGGACCTCCGCCTGGATCCAGTCCGAATTGTAGATCACGCCGGCGCTGCGGAGTCGCTTCGTCAGCGCATCGAGGATCTCCTCCGCCCTCGAACTGCCCCGTCCCTCGCCGCCCGCGCGCTTCGACTTGCCCAGAAGCCCCAGCTTCGACTCGTAGTCCTCGAGACTCTTCTCCGCGTGCTTGACCGCATCGTGAATCGCCTGACGCGAGACCCCGTACTCCTTCGCGATCTCGCCGAACGAGAGATCGTCCTCGAAGTGCAGCCTCATGAAAGTCCGCTGCTTGTCCGTCAGCAGCGCCCCATAGATATCCATGAGCTGTCCCAGACGGACGACCTTCTGGATCAGGCGCTCATCGGATGGCGGACGTCGTGGCACACCAAAACCCTGTCAACGTGATTCCCTTCACAGGGGTGGGTTTTATCTCCGAGCCCCGAGTTCAAGTCAAGCTGGAAGAGTTGAGAAAGTGGGGACCCCTGGTAGGGTCTCTCCTATAGAAAGGAAACCGGCAGCCCCGTGAATCTTCCCCTCCTCCCTCAGGCCTACGCCACCGGCTGGCTCGTGGCCGCCCCCATCGGGCCGGTCAACCTTGAGATTATCCGCCGGAGCCTGACCCGGAGGCTCCTCTGCGGCCTCCTGGTGGGCCTGGGGGCCACCTGCGTGGATGCCTCATATCTCATCGTTTTCACCACTGGATTCGGCCATGTCCTGACCACCTATCCCTCGCTCAGCCGGGGGCTTTACCTTCTCGGGGGGGCGCTTCTGACCTGGATCGGGATCGGAGCCCTCCGCGAAGCCCTGCGCTACCTCCAGCGCGGCATGGAGGAGGCCCATCGGATCGAGAGCGCGGAGATGACGCGCTGGGCTCGCTTCGCCGAGTCCCTCCCTGGGCACTTCCTGCTCGGGATCGCGATGACCGCCACGAATCCCATGACGCTGGCCTTCTGGTCCTCACTCGCCCTCAACTTCGCCGAGCTGCCGATGGCGCAGCGGTTCCTCGCCAGCGGGCTGGTATGGCTCGGAGCGTTCTCATGGGTGCTGACGCTGATGGCCCTGCTCGCCTTTGCCCGCCGCTGGGTCGGGGCGAGGCTGTATGCTCTCGTGACGTCGGCGGGGGGACTGTGCCTTCTCTATTTCGGTCTGCGATTCCTCTGGCGAGGCGTGATGGGTGGGTGATCTCCCTTGGGAACTCGGGAGCTCCGGTGAAAAAAACTTTGCACCTTCGGGCCTTTGCGCCGTCAATGCCCTCAGCATGAGCGCCACGGTCACCGTCATCATCCCCGTCTACAACGAGCCGCTGGCCCCCGAGGCTCTGGTCGGAGCGCTGCGGGATGCTCTCGGATCCGAGGCCGAGATCCTGCTGGTCGATGATGGCTCGGACACGCCGCTCGGGGAGATCGACGGCGCGAGGCTCCTCCGCCTGCCCCAGAACCGGGGCTACGGCGCCGCGATCAAGGCCGGGCTCGCCGCCAGCGGGGGGGAGCGTGTCGTCATCATCGACGCGGACGGCACCTACCCCGTCGAGGCGGTGCCCACTCTTCTCGCGAGGCTCGACGACCACGAGATGGCTGTCGGCGCGCGCACGGGCGCCAACGTCCGGATGTCCCTCGCGCGGCGCCTGGTCAAGGGCGTCCTCACAATGGTGGCGGGCTTTCTCGCGGAGCAGCGCATCCCCGACATCAACTCGGGGCTGCGCGCCTTCCGCCGGGAGTCGGCGGCGCCCTATCTGCGACTGCTTCCCAACCGCTTCTCGCTGACCACGACGCTGACGCTCGCCTTCCTGTGCGACGGCCGCCCCGTCCACTTCGAGCCGATCGACTATCACCCGCGCGTCGGCAAGTCCCACTGGCGTCCGGTCCGCGACACGCGCGATTTCATTCTCACGATCCTCCGCACCATCTTTCTCTTCAACCCCATGCGCGTGTGCCTTCCCCTCGCGCTGGTGCTCTGGCTCGTGGCCGCGGGGGTGCTCGTCGGCTCCGCCGTCTGGGGCGACCGCATCATGGACGGCACCGTCTCCGTCCTCGCCCTCGGGGGTCTTCAGATCCTGGTCGTCGGCCTCCTGGCCGAGGTGATCGGGAGGCGGGAGTGATCAGTTTCATTTGGCCACGAATGAACACGAATAAACACGAAAGCTCTCTCTCCCATCGTGCCGGAATTCCCATTCCAGCACCCAGCCTCTGATGGAGCGCCGGCGCCCCCGCCGGCACTGTGCGCTGCTTGAAACCGACCGGATGCCGGCGAGGGCGCCGGCGCTCCATCGATCGATCGAGATGTCAACGGGGGCTCAATCCCTCATCAGCTCCCGCACGTGCGCCTCGGTGCAGTCCGCCAGCACATCGAGATCGTATCCCCCCTCGAGCAGGGACACGACCCGTCCCCCAGCGGTCGAATTCGCCAGCGCCAGAGTGTCCCGCGTCATCGCGACGAAGTCCCCCACATCCAGCCTCCAATCCGCCAGGGGATCAGCGCGGTGCCCGTCGAAGCCCGCCGAGATGAAGACGAAGTCGGGCGGCAGCGTCTCCTGGACTCTCTCCAGCGTCGCGCGCATCTCCTCGACGATCGCTGAGGGCACCGTGTTGGGCGGGTGGGGGAGATTGAAGATCGTCCCCTGACCCTGACCCTGTCCGGTCTCCTCGCGCCTCCCCGTGCCGGGGAAGAGGGGCCACTGGTGCGTCGAGATATAGACGACCGAGGGGTCCTCCCAGAAGGCCTGCTGGGTGCCATTGCCGTGGTGCACGTCGAAGTCCACGATCAGCACACGCCGCGCTCTGCCCGTGGCGAGCAGGTGTCTCGCCGCGATGGACACGCTGTTGAGCAGGCAGAAGCCCATCGCCCGATCGGGCGTGGCGTGGTGACCCGGCGGGCGCACCACGAGAAAGGCGCGATCCACCTGGCCCTCCGCCACGCACTCGGCGGCGGCCACGGCCGATCCCGCCGCGAGCATCGCGATCGGCCATGAGTGCTTCCCCATGTGGGTGTCGGGATCGATCTGCCCGCCACCCGCCCGGTGAATGCTCTCGAGCATCGCCAGATGCCGCTCCGAGTGGATGCGCAGCATCTGCTCGCGCGTGACCTGCTGCGACTCGATGGGGATGCTCTTGTCCGCCAGGCCACTCTCGATCAGGCGATTCGCCACCGCGCGCGTCCGCTCGGAGCGCTCGGGATGACCAGGCGGCATCTCGTGCCGCTCGAACAGCGAGCTGAGGACCAGCCCCAGCCTCACACGGTCTCCTCGGAGTCCCCTCGTCTCAGGATGCTCAGGGCGACGGGCTCCCGGGGTCCGAAGCCCAGCCCCTGGCACTCGTGGAGGTATCTGCGGATCCCCTCCATCTCCAGGTCTCCCAGGCGGAAGCGGAGACTCGACTGCAGGTAGGTCAGCCCCTCCTCCGGCGAGATGCCGATCTCACCGCAGTGGGCGCGGGCGATCTCGACGAACAGATCCTGGCTGTGATGCTCAGGCGCCTCCATGAGTCGCTCGGCCAGGGGACCGATGTCCACGCCCTCGCGGACCACCCACACGGCGAAGACGAAGGGGAGTCCGGTCCACTCCTTCCACGCCTCGCCGAGGTCCACGACATGGTCGAACTCGCGCCGCAGGCGGAGCGCCCGGTCGCCGATCAGGAGATACGCCGTGCCGAGCTCGCGGTTGAGGTGGACCTGCGAGCGGCGGATGAACTCGACGTCTCGCCTCCAGTGACCCCGCCACAGCACCTGCACCAGGGCGCTGGAGGTCATCGAGGCGGGGTCGAGCACCACGCGCCGGATGTCGTCGCGGGGTGAGGCGCTGACCATCACCACACTCTCCACGGGGCCGTCGCAGGCGATCCCGACGCCCGGCACCATGGCCCAGTCCGGGTGGTCGAGCAGTGAGAAGACGGGGGCGATCGCCACGTCCACGGCTCTCTCGGCGAGAAGCCCCACGAGGCGACTCGGCACCGCGGGGCAGATCTCGACCCCATCGATCGGTGTGGAGAGATGCGCGATCAGCGGCTGAACGTTCAGATAGGGCACAACTCCCAGGCGGATGGTCTCACGCGCGCTCATTTCAGTGCCTCCGAGAGATTGAAGCCGGCGGGGACGTGGGCGCCACGGGGGATCACCGCGATCCCGTCACGGATGTGGAAGCATTCGCCATCGGTGTCGGGCACCCCGTCGGGCGGGTCGATCACGGCGCCCTCACCGATCACCGCCCCCTTGTCCACGATGGCGCGTTTCACAGTGGCCTCCCGATCGATGCTGGGGAGCAGGTGGTGCACACGCGTGACCACCTCGTCCTTGTGATAGCGGTAGAAGTCGCATCCCATCAGGACGCTCTCCTCGATGACCGCTCCGTGCCCGATCACCGAGCGCAGGCCGACCACGGAGCGCCGGACCGTCGCGTTGGAGATCACGCAGCCCTCCGAGATGATGGCGTGATCGATCTCGCACAGGCGCAGCTTGGCGGGGGGCAGGAAGCGCGCGTGGGTGAAGATCGGCCAGTCGGTGTCGAAGAAGTCGAAGGGCGGCTCCTTCTCAGTCAGCAGCAGGTTGGTCTCATAGAAGGCGCGGATCGTCCCGATGTCCTCCCAGAAGCCGTCGAAGAGCTCCGCGAAGACGCGCTGCTGGCTGATCGCCGTGGGGATGACCTCCCTGCCGAAATCTGTCTGACCCAGGGTCGCCAGTGCCCGATCCAGGGCATCGATGTTGAAGAGATAGATGCCCATCGATGCCAGATACAGCCGCGAGGAGTCCTCAACACCGCACCGTCGGATCACACTCTCGGGGCTGGCCATTGGGTGGATCGCCTCGGGCGTCTGCGGCTTCTCGCTGAACTCCACGATCCGGCGATTGTCATCGATCTTCAGCAGCCCAAAGCCCGGTGCCCGCGCCTCGTCGACGGGGATCACCGCGATGGAGATGTCGGCCGCGGACTCGAGGTGGCGAGCGATCATCGGCCGGTAGTCCATCCGGTAGAGCGCATC
>JAFGKF010000302.1 GCA_016928695.1 Candidatus Sumerlaeota bacterium
CGGGCAATAGCAGCGGGCTGGCGCGTGTTCTTGCCCCCGGCAAGAACCGTGAAAGCCCGGATTTGAGGTTGTGAAACGGACTGTAGTGTGGCGAGGTACCCTGCTCAGTGATTCCCATGGTTCGCAAAAGCCTGCTTCTGGTTCTGATGTCAACGGTGGTGTCAGGTCTCCCCGCACCGGCGCAGGTGCTCGACAGCGAGACAGCTGTGATCGAAGCGGAGCGCCGGATTGAGCTCTTTCAAGATGACTACAGGATCCCCATCGAGAGCGCCGTGCTTGCGCTGGAGCTGACCACAACGCGAACTCCTAGTGAGTCAGAGGTGGATCTTCACCTGTCTCATTACGAGGGCTACGAAACCATGGGGCGTGAGGAGAGGAACAGATTTCGAAGGGCTGTCCAGGAGCAGATGAATCAGCCCTCAGAGAGCCGGGTGCTCCTCCACTTCGAGAGCCCAGATCTCTATCGGTTGCAGATGACACAGTCGGTTGTCTCTCTGGGCCATCG
This sequence comes from Candidatus Sumerlaeota bacterium, assembly GCA_016928695.1. GTDB lineage: Bacteria > Sumerlaeota > Sumerlaeia > JABWBI01 > JABWBI01 > JAFGKF01. Next base: position 506 of record JAFGKF010000302.1, read on the forward strand.
GGGGGAGTTCGACGAGGAGAATGTCAGCATCGACGAGAACGACTGGCTGACGATACAGGGGGAGAGCGAGACCTGGAGGGTTTTTGAAGCCACCCGGATGGCGGCACTTCAGGCGGAGCGTCTCACAATCCAGAGCGCCTGGGGTGGGCAAGGACGAAGTGGCCTGGGGCTGATTGAGACATTTTACTTCGGCAGCACTGGTTTCTCGGAGCGTCTTTCAGCTCTGAGTCAGTTAGTCACCGTCGCCCATGAGGGTGAGGAGGTCATTGTCTCCGCACAGGTGCCAGAGGTTCCTGACGCCCGAGTTTTTCTGGGATTCAGACCGCAATCGGCGGCCTCTCGTCACCTTGATTGGGCTCTCTCTGTTGTACCAGGGGACGAGGGCTTTGCTTCGATGACGAGGTTTGAAGATTGGACAGAGTCGAATGGTGTCTATCGGCCGCAGAGAGTGACGGAGAGCACCTGGCGTGACATGGCCATTTCGCCCCCCCCCGATCTGAATCGGCTTATGCAGACTCCTCCCACTTCCCGGACAGAGTTGGTCGCGCTGAGCATGGAATTCAACTCAGAGATCGACCCTGAAGTCTTCACCTACAATCCACCCGACGACTATACAGCGTATCGGGAGAATCCCGGAGGGGAGCCCATCATTCTCCAACAGCGCTTCGGAGATGTTGAACCTGACTCGCGCCGGACGACACCGGATCTCCCAGAGCCGGTCGAGCAGCCGAGACAAACGGTTGTTCCGCGACCTTCCTTGATAGCAATGGCTCTTGGAGTTGTGTTTCTTGTCTGTGCTGTGGGACTGGGAGTGCTCTCTCGCAAGAGCAGAGAAGGAGATTGATGCAGGTTCCGTCCGAATCCCGCTTACGCATGATCGGATGGATGGCACTTCTCCTCTGTCTCTTCATCTTCTCAGTATTGGCCAGCTCCGTTGACTCGGTCTACCCTGAATCCCGACAGATTCGAGTGGTGGCGCTGGATCTGCAAGGGGTTCTTGATTCCAGTGGGCGTTTCGAATTCCAATTGGGCACTCTGTCCCCTGACGCACCTGTGAGTCTCAGGATCGATGTTCACAACAGCGGCGATGAGCCGATGCGCTTCACGGATTCCAGCCAGAGCTGCAACTGCACGTCCGTGGTGTTTCCGACCGATCCTCTGGAGGCGGGAGCACGTGGAGTGGTCGAACTTGAGTTCGACCTTCACAATCGGCAGGGAGAGTTTGAAACGACCGTTGCCTTCGAGCTCTCGGTGGGGGACGCCACTGATCCGGAGGTGATTGCTGGCCACATCTCCGCGCATCTGCGGAGAGACGTGTGGCTTTCACCGGACGATCCCAATCTGCTCTACAGTCCAACTGATCTGCTGATAACCGATCACATCAGTTCCCGTCCAATCAGGGTCAATGTTGAGGATTCTCTGAGGGATGTCAGCGATGGAGGTGTGTTTTTTACTCCATTCGATGATCTGCCCACCGGTGTCTCTGTTCAGCTGAGCGACGGCGGGGGAGAAGATCCGCTCCGCTTTCATCTGAGGGTTGACTCACGCAATGTGCCCGATCTCCCCTCCAACTTCACGATCCCACTCATCATCTGTGGTCTCGATTCACGAGGCGAGGAGACATTCACCGCTGTGCGTGAGCTGCATGTTCGAGCGGGCCCGCGGCATGAATGGGCAATGGAGCCCTCTGACCCATTCCTGGGAGTTTTCTCTGCAGACGATCTGCCGATCGATAGAACCTTCGATCTGTCGCTCGATCCGATGACAAGCTTTCGAGTGATGGAGCCCTCAGGCACCTCCGAGGGTGTGGTCTGGCATGCCCGGCCAGACTCTGCGCTCAGTTCGATGGCCCTGACATGGAATGTTGATCTTCGACTGACCGACAACTCTGTGGGGATACACTCTGTTGAGATCCCGATTCCGATCATCTGCCGAGAGGGAACTCGCGTGCATGAGCAGGAGATTGTGCTCCAGGTGCAGTGCATCGTTCTCTGAGGAGCGGATGTATGCCGATCTCTGAGCCACACGACATCAGTCCGGTGTCCACATGAGAATGCAGCGCACACATCCACGAGATAAGGGCATGAGGAGAGCGGCTCTTCTCATGGGAGCGGTGGGTGGGTGCCTCCTCGGTCTTGGAGGGGCCGCAGAGCTGGGCCGACTGATCTACGGACCTGTCGATGTAGCACTGTCCTCCCCTGCATCCATGCTCAATCCCTATGTCCTGGAGCAGATCGAAGTCTATCCAGAGGACGGCTCCTACACTTACCTGCCTCGGGACCAGGTGGCGACGTCCATGGGGATCACACGGGACATCCGCTACATGGGTCAACTGCTCTGGCAGGGAGATGCTGAGAAGAGGGCTCACTGCATCGGACTCATGTTTGAGATCTACTTTGGGGCTTGCGAGGCTTACGCCCTGCAGCAGTGTGGCGAACCGACATACACCTTGCCCGGTGTGGATCTCTACAACGTGAGAGCGTTTCAGCGCGATTTTTATGGTGTGGGCGGCAATGAGCGCACCCTGGTGGAGGCACTCGTCAGCCGGGGTCTCGGGCAAGAGGTCTCCGATCCTGACCTGGCGCTCCCCGGCGACTTCATCCAAATGTGGGCGCACTCAGGCTTTGGACACTCTGCTGTGTTCTTGGGTTGGGTGACAGATGAGCGTGGTGACAGGACAGGAATTCGCTATTGGTCCGTGCAGCGAGATGGCCTCGGCGAAGATACTGTTCAACTCTCAGAAAACCCTCAGAGCCCTTGGATCAATCCAGAGCGTGTCTTTCTCGTGCGTGCGGAGCTTCCCGATCTTCCGCCGCCCTGAGTCAGGGGGAGCTCTCGGAGATACGCAGTCTGAGGACCGCCGCCGCGAGCTCGAGCGGATCATCGCCGAGCGACGCGCGAAGATCGAGGAGCGCTGGGGAGCCCGCGCCACTGTCTGATGAGGTGCCGGAATGGGAATTCCGGCACGATGGGATGATTCCCCCTCTCCCCTCGCGGGAGAGGGGGATCAAGGGGGTGAGGGGGGATGCCGGCGGGGGCGCCGGCGCTCCATCAGCAGATCAAAAGGATTCGCCGCCCCGGTGAAAAACCGGGGCGGCGATGGGACTTCAGGGAGGGTTGAACGTTGGGGGACGAAGATCAGCGGATGGGGATCGAGAGCCTCGTGGTGGGCTGGTCCGTCTTCGGGATCGTGATGAGCAGTCCGCCCGGGGTGGACTGGGCATCGATCGCCGTGGTGTCGGCGTCGGCCGGCAGCGTCCAGCGCTGCTGGATGTGATTGGTCATTGTGAAAGAGGAGGTCACGCCGCCCTGCGGTGTGTTGAGCGACTCCTGGTGCTGCGTCGCCTGCAGGACGAGCTGATTGCCATCGACCTCGAGCGAGGTGGTGGCCTGGTCCAGGCCACTGATCTGCAGCTCGATCTGGTAGCGATCCCCGAGGTCCTCGATCCCACTGCTCGACGTCGTGATGCCATAGGCCTGGGTGCTCATTCCCGGGCCCATCTGCATCATCTGGCCCATCCGATCATGCATCTCCTGCTGCATCCGATTCATCTCTTCCATCTGCTGGTTGAGCATCGCCCAGGGATCCACGACCGACTGGCTGAAGGGGGACATTGGGCGGTGGAAGAAGGGATCGTTGAATGGATAGGTGGACGGGTTCTGATTCGGAGCCGGTGTGACCTGGTAGTTCAGGGGCTCGTCGGGGTCCTGAAGGAAGGGAGTCGTGTCCAGCTGTTGCCACTGGGGCTGAGGAGCGGGGGTTGTCGCCTGGGGGTCTTTGCCCGCGATGGAGGGCTGCGCGATGGCGGCGGGGAGGATCAGTGTGGTGAGAAGAAGGGCGATGAATCGCATGGCCATTCTCCTGTGGATTCGTTTTTTCGATGACATTGCCACGGGAGAGGGAGCAGAGGATGTGCCAACTCGTGGACGAGGGAGTTCTGCTTCAAATTCCGCAGGGTTTCCCTGTGTGAGGGGTTTGATCGAGGCGCGAATTGCGTCATGTTGTCGCAGGGTGGGATGTCAAAACGCAGCAGCGTCGGATTCCTCTTGCCAGGGGAAGGAGGATATCCCATTTTCCCTTTGTTGAATCGGTCCAAATCAGAGCCATGAGCCACCCCACCGTCCAAGTCGCCCTCCTCTTCCACTGCAATCAGGCGATCTCGAACTTCGCCCAGCGAGCGACCGAGAACTGCTACCGCGGGCTTGTCCGCGTGCTGAAGCGCCACCCTGAGGCGCATCTCAATTTCCACTGGTCGGGATCGCTCCTGACCTGCCTGCAGTGGTGGTGCCCCGAGCTTGTTGATTCCATTCGCCGACAGATCGAAAAGGGGCGATGGGAGATTCTGGCGTCGACCTATGCGCAGAGCGTCCCCTTCTCCAGCCCCGCTTCCCTCAATCGCCTTGCGCTGAGGGTGCACCGCGCCGCACTGCGCGCAGCGTTCCCTGAGGCGCAGCCACGGGGCTATTGGATCTCGGAGCGCTCCTGGCGGCCGGAGATGGCGAATCAGATCACAGAGGAGGGACTCGACTTCACGTTGATCGAGGATCACATCCTCGCGAACGCCGGATGCGAGGACCTGAGCCGACCTCGCCGCATCGCGACCGGGAGTGAGCGGGACCTGGTCGTCTTCACGGACAACGAGGACTTCAAACATCCGATCAACTGCGCGATCTGGACTGGCGACTCCGAGCCTGCGCTGGACCACCTCAGGCGTGTGCGGAAAACCGCCGAGGGCAGTCGCGATGCAGCGCCTCCACCCATCGTCACATATGGAGAGGATGGCGAGGTCTGCGGCCTCTGGCCCGTGGAGCGCGGCTGCCCCCCACAGATCGCGTGGGAGAATCTGGATCGGCTGCTCACCGCCCTGGAGCGGGAGCCGGGCGTGGAGTTGGTCTGCCTGAGCGACTATCTCGACCGATGGGGGAGCGACATCCCCCGCGAGGAGAACTGCATCGGACCGGGACAGGCGAAGTGGATGTGCGACAGCCTCGCGGACTCGCATCTGCCCTATCACGAGCCGGGATACTCCGATTGGTTCGACTTCAACCGGCGGGCTGAGAAGCTCAAACGCTTCCGCCCGATCTTCCGACGTGAGTCGAGTGAGGTGCTCGGGACGAAGACGCGCACGCCCGCGCAGCGGCGCCTCCTGCTTCAGGCGGCGCTGGGAGTCGCGGCGCACACCTTCGAGTTTGGATGCATCGGCATCGGCCACCGCCGAGGTCAGCTCTGGGAACGCTGCCGTGTGGGGCGGCTTCCTCTCGCACTCGCACGGGGGGAGGGGCCGCGCGAGAGTGGGGCGATAGATCTCAACGGTGACCGCCAGCGCGAGCACGCGCTCGTCTCACGCGATCTCCTCAGCCTCTGGTCTCGCCGCACGGGGGCGCTGCTTCACCTGTTCGACCTTCCGACGGGCGACGAGATGGTTGGCAACGAGCTCGCGGCGACCAGCATCTTCGGCCTGGGCTTCGACGAGGAGCAGATCCCCGAGGTGAAACCCAGCGCCCTGACGTGGTCGGGATTTCGCAGCGGGCGGCAGCGGCTGGAGGACTTCGAGGGCCTGTGGCGCGAGGTCCCCTGGCACCGGTCGTGGCTGCGCTATCTGATCGACTGGAGCGAGATGAGGCCGAAACCGACCCGCATCCGCCAGGTGATGGTGAATCGCAAGGATTTCTGGTCGCTCGAGAACGGCACGCGCGAGAAGGTGGGATTCCCGTGGCCACCGCCCGTCCGCCAGCGGGCGCTGGTCGAGCGGCTGATGGTCGATGGCGAGGTGGCTGTCGACGTCGCGGAGATGTCGCGGACAGCGGGAGTGCCCACTCGCCTGCGCGAGACCGCGGATGGCTTCGAGATCACCCTCGCCCGCCGTCCCGTGGAGCTGGTCAAGCGCGTGGCCCAGAGGGGGCGAACCATTCGCGTCGACTATCGGCTGATCAACAGATCGGCCC
>JAFGKF010000303.1 GCA_016928695.1 Candidatus Sumerlaeota bacterium
ACCCGGGGAAACGACGACCAAAGAAGCTGGGGCCGGCACGCGTTCTTGCACCGCAAGAACCGTGACGGCCCCAAGTGCAGGGTTGTGAAACCAATTCTAGCCTCAACCTGAGCCTTTGGCAGGGGATGTGAAGCTCCTTCATCGCTATATTCTCAAGGAACTGATCGGTCCCGCCATTCTGGGGCTGGTCATCTTCACCTTTGTTCTTCTGCTGCAGCAGCTGTTCGACATCATCGACCTTCTGATGAGCCGTGGGGTTCTCCTGATCACGGTCATTCAGCTCCTGAGCTGTCTCATCCCCCAGGTTCTGGGGGTGACGATCCCGATGGCGGTGTTGGTGGCGGCGCTTCTGGCCTTCGGGCGGCTTTCGACGGACCGCGAGATCATGGCGATTCGAACCAGCGGGGTCCGGCTGATCTGGCTGATCTGGCCGGCCTTCGCGCTGGGAGCGGTGCTGAGCCTCTGCCTGGCACTGATGAACATGGAGATCATGCCCCGGCTGGCCATCCAGCTGGCCGACCTCAAGTACCAGCTGATCTTCCAGACGGTGACCTCCCTGGAGCCGGGGCGGCTGTACGACAACTTCGCCTCGGGCAATGAGGACATGAACTTCATGTTCGAGGAGTCGGGGGAGCATCCCGGCGACCTCCGGGGTATCGTCATTCAGTCGGTTCATGAGCAGAGGGAGACGGGCGAGGAGCGCTTGATCTACCTGGTGGCTCAGCGGGGACGGATCTCGTCCGACCTCGAGCACCGCGCGATCCGGGTCTCCATGGCGGACGGCACAGCCTACCTCGCCCGCAGCGACATGGAGGGCCCGACTCTGCGCGTGATGGCCTTCGAGGAGCTCGAGCAGCTGATCTACCCCGAGCTGAGCCGCATCAAGGACGGCCGCCGGGTGAAGTATCCCTCGGAGATGCGATTCTCCGAGCTCGGCGAGGCGATCGACCGGGAAACCGACAGCGACCGCCGGGCCAGGCTGCAGGTGGAACGTCTGCGCCGCTGGGTCTTCCCCTTCTCCGCACTGGCATTCATGATGATCGGGATCCCGTTCGGCATCGTGACCAAGGCCTCGGGCAAGGGGATGGGACTGGCGATCAGCTTCCTGCTGATTCTCGCCTACTACGGCCTCCTCGAGTGGGGCTCCGCCATCGCCGAGACCGGGAGCCGGATGGCCGCCCTGGCGATGTGGTCCCCGAATATTGTTCTTGGAATGATAGGTCTGACCATGCTCTGGTGGGTGGGACGCCGATGAGACTCTGGATCGTCACCGCGACTGTCTTCCTCAGTGCCTCTCTGGCCATGGCTCAGGGGCGAACCCCTGGACTCGATCTCGGGACGGGTGAGCGGGGGCTCCGCATCGAGTCCACCACGCCGGAGGGGACGGTCCAGTACGATGAGGAGCGCAATCTCATCTACGGGAGCCAGCGTGTGCGGATCACGCACGGCGAGCGCTCTCTCGAGGCCGATGCGATCATCTTCGATCCCCTGACGCGCGAGGCACAGGCGATCGGGCACACCATTCTGGATGGGCCCGCGCAGCGCTTCGAGGCGGACAGCGCCTGGTACAATTTCACCACCGACGAGGGCATCGCCCACAATGTCCGCGGCTGGAACGACGACCTCTTCATCACAGGCGCGGAGTTCCGGGCCCTCTCTGAGGAGGAGCTTCTCTTCCGGCGGGCCGCGAGCAACTGGGATCGCCTCGCCACGGAGGAGCCCGAGTGGGTGACGCCCCGCTACACGACGTGCGACTTCCCGGAGCCCCACATCGCCCTGCGCGCCCGGGAGTTCGACCTCTTCCCGGACGACCGCCTCTTCGCGCGGCACCTCGTGGTGGAGGTGATGGGGGTTCCTGTCTTCTACTTCCCCGCCTGGACGAAGGGCCTGGGAGCGGGCAACCCCTGGGACGTCCGCTTCGGCTACTCGTCGCTTCTGGGTGCGTTCGTCTCGATCGACTACAACTATCGCCATCGCCTCTACGAGCCCGACCCCTTCACCGGGGAGCTCCGGCAGCGCTCAGCCGGGCACCTGAGAGCCGGGGTGGACTACTTCACGCGCCGCGGTCTGGGCACGGGCGCGGAGTACGGCTACTCCTTCGAGAACGGGTCGCAGCGTGGGCGGTGGCAGCTCTACTACATCCAGGACAGGGACCGTGACGACGACGACCGCTGGCTGGTGCAGGGCTCGCACCGCTGGCAGATCAGCGAGTCCGTGGTGGCGCTGATCGGGGCGGACATGGTCAACGACCCTGAGATCTACGAGGATTTCTTCGACGACTACGAGTTTGACCGCGGGCGCCTGCACTCGCGGCGCATCTACGGGGCGCTGACGGTCACCGACGACGACTTCATCAACCGGCTGAACGTGGACGTCCGCGATCGGCTGGCGGAGGACCGCATCATCAACTTCTCCGAGCCGAGCGACAACAACGATCAGTTCGAGTTCGATCTGGACGGGGACGGGGAAGACGACATCGACGACGCGTTCGACGATGACCGGTGGGGGCGCGTCAGCGAGCGCGTGGAGTACACGTTCAGCACGAACGACCTCCAGATCGGCAACACGCCGGTGTTCTACTCGTGGGACGTGACGCTGTTCGACAACCTGGACGCGGCGCTGAACCGCCAGCACACCTTCGATGACTCGCACGTCCTGGGGGTCGACTTCTATCAGTCCCTGCTCTGGTCGTTTCAGCTGACCGACCGCCTGTCGCTCCTCGTGCGCGGCGGGCTGGGGGTGCTCGTGGCCGACCGCAACCGCGACAACTTCAATCTGGACGGTCCCTTCCCACGGCGGGCCAACAACGTGATCTTCGCCGATGACGACGCCTTCTATGTGGGGACGGATCTGATCGGCGCCGACAATCTCAACGACTTCGTCCTCGACGGCACCGAGGGGGCCTTCGACACCGAGCTGATGGATCTGGGCGACGTCGATCCCGTGACGCTCTACGGCGACATCCTCGTGCGGCTGCAGGCGCGGCTGAGCGACGCGCTGGTCGCCTGGGCGGAGTGGCGCCTGCGCGAGGCGACGGGGCAGAGCCTCGGCGAGTTCTACGCGGAGGCGGGCATGCCCACCTTCCTCGACGATCTGTACGCCTTCCGCCTGGAGGAGCACTGGATCGAGGCGGGGATTCGGCACCGGCTCCGCCGCCCCGACATCACGAGCTCTCTGGTCTATGAGCGCAATCTCCAGAGCAGCAGCCGCATCTATCAGGGGGAGCGGATCCAGCGGCTGCGGGGTGACACGAGCTGGCGCAACGCGGCGCGGACGGTGCGGATTGCGCTCGTGGCCGCGCTGGAGGAGACCCAGCTGCGTCACCCGAGCGACAGCCGTGAGGTGCAGATCACCTCGGCATCGACCCGCGCCTCTCTGAGCCTCACCCCGCGCCATGAGATCTGGTCGGACACGGTCGCGGTGACGGCCTTCTTCCCGCTCGATGATGACCCCTATGACACATTCGACACCAAGACTGACGATGACGATCTGGATGAGAACAACAGCAACATCTCCATCTCGAATCTCCTGAACGTGAAGATCAGTCCCCTGTGGCGTCTCACCTGGTATCTCCGCCTGACCGACACCGATCAGAGCGAGAACACCGGGGGGGCGAACGCCCACACGTCGGTCACGCTGGAGCGCGATCTCCACGATGCGGTTCTGATCATGGGCGTGTCGGCCAAGAACGAGAGCTTCCGGGGCGAGAGCAATCAGGATGAGAATCGCGTCGACGCCTCCGTCGCCATCCGGTTTCGCGCCTCGTCGCAGGAGCCGATCGGCGTCTCCCGACCCGTGCTCGTGGCACCCCGCCATCGCACCGGGGAGATCGATGAGGGAACGTGATCGTCCCCCGTCCGTCCCCATGCGTCCGCTCATCCTGATCTCACTCCTCCCTCTGGCACTGGCGGGCTGCGGCGGCTCGGGCCCCGGGGTGCGTGATGCGCAGCCCGTTCATTTCGAGGCTCCCTCTGAGCCGATCATGCTCCTGGCCGATCCCCTGGCCCTGGTCGTGGGGGAATTCGACGGCGATCCCGTCTGGGAGGAGCTGCTTGTCTTCCACGCGATCAGGCCCTGGATCCAGATGTTCCCCTACGTGGGCGGCGGCAGCTTTGCCGCCGAGGGGCAGAGCATCAATCTCAACGCCCTCCTCCCCGAGGAGGAGCGCCCCCCCTCGATTCGGCGAGCCATCCCAGTCGATCTCAACGGCGACAGCGCCACGGACCTGGCCCTCCTCAGCGCCCGCACACATCGCACCCTTCTGCTGCTGAATCGAGGACGCGACGGACTGGAGTACGCCGGCGACCTTCCCCCACCCTGGGGTGACGGCCCCCCGGGCGAGCCCCCCGTCGACATCGCCACGGGGGTCTTTGATCGCAACACATCGATCGACTTCGTGGTCGCCACACCGCGGGAGGCCGTGTTCTTCCAGCGAGTGGGCGATGAGATGGTCTGGCAGCGCGACAGGCGCCCGGTGGCCATCGGCGAGGGGGTGAGCGCCCTTCTCGCCGGGGATCTCATGCGATTGGGTGCCACCGAGCTCGTGACCATCCACCCGGGCGGCGTGGGAATGGTGCGGCGCAATGCGAACCGCGTCCTTGTGCTCGACGAGGAGCATCGCATCGGTCTGGAGGGCATCGCCGACGCTGCGGCCGTGGACCTCAACGGCGACTCCTTCCTGGATCTCGTGCTCGCCCGCCCGGAGCACGACGAGGTGACGATCTGGCTGATGGATGTCGACCGCGAGTGGCAGCCCAACTCGCCGTCCACGCTGGAGATCCCCTCGCCGGTCGCGATCGGCTCTGTGGTGCCGCCGGGTGGCAATCGCCCGGCGCTCCTCGTCGGCTCCGCCGCGGGGCGCGACGGCGCGGCGAAGGTGCGCGTGATCACACAGCGCCCGTGATATGGCCGCTCACTTGACACCGGGGAGTCCCTTTCGGGAGAATCCCCCACCGTCTCTGAATCATCCATGCCCCTGTCGCGAAAGGATCTTCGGCGATGAACATTCTGTTCCCCGTCGCGGTGGCCGCGGCACTCTTCGTGATCGCCCTGCGCCTCTATCCCCGTGTGATCTCCAGGGCCTTCCAGGAAGATGATGGCAATCCCCCACCCTCCGAGCGGTTGGCGGACGGGCGTGACTACGTCAAGAGCCGCACCTCGGTGGTCTTCGGCCACCACTTCGCCACCATCGCGGGGGCGGGGCCGATCGTGGGGCCGACACTTGCACTGGCCTACGGGTGGCAGCCGGTCTGGCTCTGGGTGGTGATCGGCGGCATCTTCTTCGGGGCGGTGCACGACATGTGCGCGATGTTCGCCAGCGTCCGCGAGGACGGGAAGTCGATCGCCGAGGTCGCCCACCGCACGCTGGGCCCCGTCGGCTATCTCCTGATGATCCTCGTCCTCATCTTCGTGCTGACGATCATCAACGCGATTTTCCTGAATCTCTCGGTGATGGCTCTGACCTCCACATACGATCTGGATCTTCTCCACCTGAGCGCAGACCAGGGACTCCTTCGCACGGTGACGGAGGACGGCGTGATCAAGGGACGCATCGGGGGCATCGCGACGACGTCGGTGATCATCATCACGGCCTTCGCCCCAGTCCTCGCCTATCTGATCCGGAGGAGGGGGCTGTCCACCGCGATGGCATTCCTGCTCTCCTCAGTGGTGGCCGCGGTGAGTATCATCATCGGATTTCAATTCCCCATCGTGATGGCGGGCAACACCTGGGCCTGGGTGATGACGGCATACGTCCTGATCGCCGGTGCGCTCCCCGTGTGGCTGATCCTCCAGCCACGCGATTTCACGAACGTCCAGATCCTCTACGGTGGGCTGCTCCTGATCTGTGTGGCCGCGATCATCGCGGGGCTGCGGGGGCGCGGTTTCGAGGCGCCGGCGTGGGACATCGAGGGGGGCACGGCGGCCCGCGGTCTTCTCTGGCCAATGCTCTTCATCACCGTGGCCTGCGGGGCGATCAGCGGCTTCCACAGTCTGGTGAGCAGCGGGACGAGCTCGAAGCAGATCCCGCGCGAGAGTGACTGCCGCCGCGTGGGCTATGGCGGCATGGTTCTCGAGAGTTTCTTCGCGATCCTTGTCCTCGTCGCCGTCGCCTCCATGCCCCGCGGGGAGTATCTGGCCCTCGTCTACCCCGAGGGGGGAGCTCCGAACTGGGTCCTGGGATTCGCCCTCGGCGCGGGGCATCTGATCAACGCCGCGATTCCTCTCATCCCTCTGGCGATCGCAACGGTGCTCGGCATCCTGATGATCGAGGGTTTCGTCGTCACGACGCTCGACAGCTCGGTGCGGCTGTGCCGCTACATGATCGAGGAGTTCTGGGTCTTCGTCTTCGGCGGAAAGGCCCCCGCGCTCTTCCGGCGCCCCGAGTTCAACGTGGCCTGCGCCGTGGGTCTGATGGTCTTCTTCTATCTCAACACGGTGATCAAGGGTCTGTGGAGTGTGTTCGGGGCGGGCAACCAGCTGATGGCGGCGCTGGCCATGACCACCGTGAGCGTCTGGCTTGTGCAGCGGGCTCGGAAGCATCTGTTCGCCCTCATCCCCGCCCTCTTCATGATCGCGACGACTGTCGCGGCGTTGATCATCCTGATCCGCGCAAACATCGGCACGGAGGACAAATGGCTTCTGGGGTGGACCTCGGCGGCCCTGCTCTTCCTGAGCGTCGGGGTCGTGGTCGTCGGCGCCACTCGGTTCTTCCAGGCCATGCAGGCGAATGCGCGCCAGCCCACCCCCGCGGAGGCGGGAGGAAGCTGAAAAAGACATCTCTCAAGTCATCATTTTTCAGCACTCTGCGCTGCTGGTCGGGATGCAAACGCTGTTTTATTTGACACCTCGATTGTTCGGATATAAACTTTATCCAGCAGTGTCCCAAAGCGCCCTTCCCACGGTCCCGAGGTGAGGTTCGGGGGGGGTGTCTCCCAGCGAGAACAGGTGCCGGTTTCTCCTCCGGAAGTGCCCCGAGGGCAACCCAGGCGTTGCCACAGGGAAAGGCATGGTGTTCAAATGTGTGCGCTGAGCAGCAGACACCGAGCGGACGGGGGGCGTGCCCTCCATGGCTGGCACGCTCACGGGAGAACTGTCATGAGAGTCATCAGGTGGTCTCTGATCCTGGCATGGGCTGCGATCGTGGGATCCCTCCCTCTGGGAGCGTTCACGATCCCCCCGCAGTATCCCGACGTCGACCTCGCCGATGTCACGCCCTACTTCTGGGTCGAGGGCGACATGCCGGACCAGAGCCTGGGCCACGCGGTGACGATGGGCGATGTCAACGGCGACGGCTTTGACGATCTGGTGTTCTCTCAGCCCACGGCGAGCCCCTACACGGGCATCGAGGCGGGTCAGGTTCACATTCTCTATGGGGGCGATCTGAGAGGTCATTTCATTCTCCCCGGGGCTCCGGGGCGCACCCGGATCCTGGGTCAGATGGAGGGAGACCGGGTCGGTCAGTCGCTGGCGGTCGCGGATTTCAACAGCGACGGCTTCGACGATGTGGCGATCGGTGCCCCCCATGTCGTCCGCAACGATATCCCGACCGACACCGTCTACATCGTCTGGGGCTCGGACGATCTCCCGGACATCATCACGCTCGGCACACGGGACACGGTGATGACGCGGATCGTCAATCCGGTCATGGACTTCATGGGCACTCCCGTCTCGGTCGACCTGGGCCGCGCTCTCGCGGCGGGGAACTTCGACGGCGACGGCTACACCGACCTGATCATCGGGGCACCGCTTTGGACGCTCGGTCAGTATGGGGAGGAGCTTGGGCACGTCTACGTGCTCTACGGCGCATTCAACCTCTCCTCGGCGAGCGTCATCAACATGGGGACGGCCTCCACCGGTGTGCGAACGGTGATCGAGGGCTATTTCAACCAAATCCCCCTTCAGCTCCCTCTTGTGGGCTGGTCACTCGCCGCGGGTGACATGGATGACGACTCCCACGATGACATCGCCATTGGAGTTCCCAACTTCGGCCCCTTTGACACATCCGCTGGCCAGGGGCGAGTGCATGTCGTCTATGGCCGGTCACGACCCACATCGACTCTCTATCTCGACGATGCTCCCGACACCTTGACCGTTGAGCCGAGTTGGAACTATGGGCAGGACGGGCGCCTGGGCTCTGCCGTGGCGATGGGTCATTACAACAGCGATCCCTATGCGGACCTGCTGATGGGTGCCCCGGGGGATGGTCAGGACGACGCGGTCAACGGCAGCGCCTACATTGTGCGCGGCCAGTCGTTCCGCCCGTCGGTCTTCTACCTCGACACCACCCCGGGAACCGACCACGCCATCTATGTGGGCAACAGCGGGCTCGATGAGCTGGGAGCCGCCGTGGCTCTGGCCGACACCAACGGGGACGGGCTCGACGACATCATCATCGGCGCCCCTGGGGACAACGTCACAGGGGACATCGGCCGATACGACAGTGGTGCTGTCTATGAATG
>JAFGKF010000003.1 GCA_016928695.1 Candidatus Sumerlaeota bacterium
GCCTCGGCGAGAAATCGCCTTGACGCTCAGGCGCAGCTCGCCCGATCATGCGGGCGCAACGGGGGAAAGAGAAAATGAGCAACCGGAAAGCGCGTCTCTTCGTGATCCTCGTGGGCGCCCTGGCGCTCATCATGGCCGCACTCGCACCCGCGGCAACGGTCGACTCGAACATCGATCCCGCCAACCACTTCGCCTGGGGCGAAAACATCGGCTGGATCAATTTCTATGGACAGGGCACCGGCGATGCCGCCACCCCGCCGCCCGTGGTCACCCACAACTTCATGTGCGGGTTTGTCTGGGGCGAGAATGTGGGCTGGATCAATCTGGGCGACGGCGCTCCGGATGACGGGGTCGCCTACAGCCAGGCCGCCGGAGACACCGGCGTCAATGTCGACTCCGCGACCGGTGACCTCTCGGGCTATGCCTGGGGCGAGAACATCGGCTGGATCAACTTCGGCTGGGCCAGTCCACCGTCCGCCTCGCGCGCGCGGATCGACATCGCAACGGGCAAGTTCAACGGATATGCCTGGGGTGAGAATGTGGGCTGGATCCACCTGAATGGCTCCTCCACCGGTGGGGTCACCGCCCAGCCCGAGGTTCTCCCTCCCACGGCCTCCCAGATCGCCGCGGGGATTGTGGCGGAGACCCCGATCCCCTGGGGCTCGGACCGCCAGCCCGACGGCGCCGTCGACGCCGCCGATGTGGCGACCCGCGTCAACGACGGATTCCCGTGATTCCAGAGCCCGCTCCGCTCTGAGATCTCTGAGCTTGCCCCCGCCGCCGGGGGCATTCTCTTTTTTCCGATCACCTCCTCCGAGGCTTGACCGATGCCTTTGCCGGGGGTGACAATCCCCGCGGACCGCAGACAGGGGGGCTCGGCAGGGGAATCGATTCCTGGGGTCTGTGTTCGAGTCCTCCATCATCGCATCCGATGGGAGGATCGTCATGTCTCAGGAGAGGTCTCTTCGTCTCATCATCCACCTCAGTCTCGCTCTCACACTCATCCCTGGTCTCGCGCTGGCCGGTAGCCTGAATCCCCCCGGTGCACCCGCGGGCAGCATGGTGACGCTCGACGAGATCAGCACGGAGATCGGCAGCGCCCAGGATCCGCGCACCCCGATCGACACGCTGCCTTTCAACATCATCGAATCCGGCTCCTATGTCCTGATCAGTGACCTGACCGCCACCGGGGCGTCAGCCGGGATCCTGATCGGCGCCAGTGACGTCGACATCGATCTCAATGGCTTCAGTCTGCTGGGGAACTCGACCGGCACCAATGGCGTCGAGGCCATGCTCGCCACACCGGAGCACTCCAACATTGTCATCCACGATGGGACCATCCGCGACTGGACTGGCAAGGGGATCTCCCTGGGGAGCCACGACTTTGTCACGCTGGAGCGCGTCCGTGTGATCGGCTGCGGTGATGACGGTGCCGTGCTCGCCGACCACGGCAGCGTGATTGATTGCACCCTCGCCGACAATGGTTTCTACGGGCTCTTTGCCCTGGGAAACTGCCGTGTCATCGGCACCGAGATCAGCGGCAACTACGAGATGGGTGCCCAGGTCTCTGGGGAGTCGGTGGTCTCCTCGTGTCTCATCACTGGAAACGGCGTGGGGACCGATGGCTCCGGTGGAGGTGTGGTGGGTGGAGGGCTCGCGCTCGGGGGCGCCTCTGTGCTCGAGAATTCCACCATCAGCGGCAACATGGGCACCACCGGCCTCTTCTACGGATTTGGGCTGTTCACCCTGGCCAGCACCGTGCAGGGGTGCACCATCAGCGGCAATGCCACCATCGGCCTCCTGGGGGGATCGAGCATCATCGACAATGTGATCTACAACAATGGAGGCCCCACCGTCGGAGGGGGAATCACCACCGGAAGCGCAGTGGTCAGCGGCAACTCCGTCGCCCAGAATCTGGGTGATGGAATCAATGCCCAGGGCTCGATGATCACAGGCAACGCGTGCTATGACAATGATGATGCGGGGATCACCACCGGGACCTCGGGCAATTCCCTGGTCGAAAACAATGTCTGCGTGGGAAATGACGTGGGGATTGAATCCACGGGATCCGAGAATCTGATCGTCCGCAATCTCTGCCTCGACAACACGACAAACGACTATGTGGCGGGTGACGGCACAGCCTTGCCTCAGAATCCCGGCACCAATTTCACCAACGGCCTCATCCCGCACCCCTGGGCCAACTTCGAGAACTGAGGCGAGCGAGAGCACCGTCTGATTTGGAGTCCAGCGGCTTGCCGCTGAGTCATGGGACATGGGCAAGCCCATGGACTCCAGATGAGAAATCACGGCGTCTCTTGCTCGGCGGGCTCGGTGACGAAGCCGTAGTTCACGACTCCGACGTCCATGATGAGGCTGAGGACGCGCAGCGTCATCTCGGTCGGCACGATCGCCTCGGCCTCGATCAGCACGCTGAGGCCCGGGTTGGCGTTGACCTGCCCCTCGAGGCGGCGGCGAAGGTCATCGAGGTCGAGCTCGTCGTCCTCCAGGTAGAGGCGTGACTCGGTCTCGCCTGGCTCGTGGGTGATGACGACGGTCACGGGCCGCTCGGGGTTGAGCGGCTCGCCGCCCTCGACCTTCGCGAGGTCGACGTCGAGGCCGTGCTTGAGCGCGGGGGCGACGATCATGAAAGCGATGAGGAGAATGAAGACGACGTCGATCAGCGACGTCAGGTTCATGTTGACCTGCGCCTCGAAGCGCCCCCGGCGGCGGCGACTCTGGCGGGCCATGGATGCTCAGCCCCCCTGGGCGATGCGCCGCTGGACGATGTTGGCCAGCTCGAGGGAGAAAGCGTCCATCCGGTGCGTCAGGTGCGCGGTGCGGTTGACGAACCAGTTGTAGAAGATCGTCGCGGGGATGGCGGCGAAGAGCCCCGCGATGGTGGTCACCAGCGCCGTCGAGATGCCGGGCGCGAGCAACCCGATGGCCGCCGAGCCGGAGACCGAGAGCCGCTGGAAGGCGCCGAGGATGCCCCAGACGGTGCCGAACAGCCCGACGAAGGGGCAGACGCTCGCCGTGGTGGCGAGGAAGATCAGGTGCGACTCCAGCCGCCGCGTCTCGCTGGCGATGGTCCGCTCGACGACTCGCTCGATGCCCGACTGAGCCAGGTGGAGCCGGTCCTCCAGCCCCAGGTCGTAGCCCTCGCGGTACCACCCCTCGACCTCGAGCTCGACGAC
>JAFGKF010000304.1 GCA_016928695.1 Candidatus Sumerlaeota bacterium
CGACGCGCGATGGGATGCCGGCGAGGGCACCGGCGCTCCATTTTCAATCAGAGATCGCGGCGAAAGCCGCGACACCGCCACTGACACCTGACCACTGGTTTTATTCCACCACCCTCCGGGCGAACGCGAAGCGCCTCAGAAGGTCCTCGCGGAACAGGGGATCGTCGGGATCGAGACTCGCCACGTGCACCATGGGCATGGAGGCGTGGATGAAACGCATCCCTCCGAGCGAGACCGCCTCATGCGAGATCCGGCCCGAGGGGGAGCAGAAGAAGAGCAGGTCGCCCGGCTGAAGCGCCCCCAGGTGCCAGGGGGTCGCCACCAGCTCGCCCACCAGGATCTGCTGCCGCGCATCGCGCGGCAGCCGCACCCCGTTGGCCTGGTACGCGACGCCGCTCAGCCCCGAGCAATCGATGCCCATCATGCTCCGGGCGCCGAAGACGTACGGGGTCCCGAGAAACTCAGTCGCAGTCAACGCGGCCACACGCCCCGGGCTCTCCTCGGCCGGAAGCGCGAGCGCGCTCCGCGGCACCTCGATCTCCTCGGCGCCGTCGGTCGCCTCCACCCCCACGGGCAGGCGCAGCGTGGCCGTGCGCCGATCCACCCCGAGCAGAGGCAGCGCGCAGCCAGCCGGCAGGCGGAGATCGTCGACCAGTGTGTCGTGGATCACCCGCGCTCGGCGCGCCACCTGCCACTGGGCGAATTCCTCGGAGCCCATGCGGCGGATCGCATCGCGCCGCACCCATCCGATGTAGCCGTCCGAGGCCATGTGAAGCAGCTGCTCGCCGTCCTCGCTGACGTCGAGCAGCCAGACGCGCTCGCCCAGCAGCAGCTGCGTCGCCGGTGTGCCCCCGAGCCGGGGGGAGAAAAACGTCAGCGCCATGGGGATCTGGACGATGCCGTAGCGCTCCTCGCCGAGGCGGGAGGAGGGAAGCATCTCGATGTCGTTGACCAGCGGCTCGCAGCCCATGTCCTCGAGCAACCCCTCCACCGCGCTGCGGACAAAGGCGTGGTTGGTCGCGCCCGAGACGCGCCATCCCTCGTCGGTCCGATCGACGTCGGCCTCGAGATAGAAAAAGGTGCGGTCGCTCAGCTCCGAGCGCTGATACATGTCGATGGCGTGCTCCGCCTCCTCCGGCGTCTCCGGCGCGCGATCGAACGGCCAATACTGCCGCGCGAGTCCTCCCCGGCGGTCCCCGCGCGGGGGGCCCTCGGGGCGCTCACGCTCCGTCGCCGGGAAGAGCCGGTCACGCAGCGCTTCGAGCTCCTCGCGGTGCTCCGCCCACATCCGCGCGACACCGCTGTACGCGGCACGCGCCTCGACGATGTTCGATCCCGGCTGGGAGACCCACGCGTCGAACTCGGCGTTGGAGAGAAAGCCGAACTCGATCACGACCGACGGGATGTCGCTGTCCATCACCAGCGGGTGCTCCAGAAGATAGTGCGGGAACTCCTCGCGGTGCGGGACGAGCGCCTGGACCTCCTGGCGCATGATCTCGGCGAATGCCCGCTCCAGCGGCTGATCCTCACCGTTCGAATCCGTCGGCCAGATCATGGACACGACGCCGTTGGCGGAGCGCCGCGGGGCGCTGTTGTGATGAAGCGAGAGAAAGAGGTGCGACCGCGTCTCCTCGGCGGCCTCGACGCGGGCCCCCAGCTCCTCGGCCCGCTCGGTCTCGCCCAGCGTCACGCGGCGGTCATCGCGGCGCGTGATCGTCACGCGCGCGCCCGCGTTGCGCAGGTGATAGTAAAGCAGCCCCGCCACCCGCATGTTGAGATCGCCCTCGACCACACCGCTCCTGACGCCGCGCGCGCTGCCCGCGTAGCCCGGCTGACTCGAGCTGCCGCCGTGCCCGGGGTCGATCGTGATCACCAGCCCCCGCAGCGGATCCCCCTCGGGGCGGAAGGGGCGCTCGGCGTCGGGAAACTCGATGGGCTGGGCGAGGGTGGCGGTGGCCACCAGCGCGGCCAGTGCTCCGATCAGAGAGCGGGCCATGCGGACGATCTCCTTCCTCATTCCACGATCCTCCTTGCAAACGCGTAGTGCTCTGCCCAGCCAGGGCTGTAGAGCGGGTCCTGGGAATCGAGACTGTTGACCTGCACCTCCGGCGGGGAGGCGTGGACGAAACGCAGCCCCCCGAGGCTCACCGCCTCGTGCGTGACGCGACCCGTCCGGTCGATGAAGTAGAGAATGTCGCCGGGGCGCAGGGGGCCGCGGCGCCAGGAGGTCGAGACCATCTCGCCCACCTGGATCTGCTGGCGCGCGTCGCGCGGCAGGCGGATGCCGACCGCCTGGTAACAGACGCCGCTCAGCCCCGAGCAGTCGATCCCCTGCCCGCCGCTGCGTCCGCCGAAGACGTACGGGGTCGTGAGGAACTGCGTGGCGATCTCGGCGGCGCGGCGGCCCAGGCTCTCCCCGGGCGGGAGGCGGAGCGCGTCGAGCGGGACCTCGACCTCCTCCGCACCATCGGTCGACGGGACGCCCATCGGCAGGCGCAGGCGCGCGGTGCCGGCACCCACATCGAGCAGGGGCAGCGTCGCGCCCGTGGGGAGCCGCAGCGCGTCGATCATCACCTCGCGCGTCAGGATCGCCCGGTCCGCGGTCTGCCAGTCGAGAAACTCCTGCGAGTCCATGCGCCGGATCGCCTCGCGCCGCACCCAGCCGACATAGCCGTCGCTCGCCATGTGGAGCAGGAAATCCCCGTCGTCGGAGACGTCGAGCAGCCAGACGCGCTCGCCCAGAAGCAGCTGCGTCTGCACCCAGCCGCCCATCCGGGGCTCGGCGTAGGTCATCGCCATCGGGATCTGAACCACGCCGTAGCGCTCCGCGCCCAGTGCCGCGGAGGGAAGGAGCTCGATTTCGTTGACCAGCGGGGTGCAGCCCGCGGCCTCGAGCAGCGCGGCGACCGACTGCCGATGGATCGGGTGATTCACCTGTCCGGTCAGGCGCCAAGTGCCCCCCGTGCGCTCGACGTCGATGTCGAGCAGGAAGAACGTCCGGTCGTCGATGACCGCGCTGCGGTACACATCGATGATGTGGAGCGCGTCCTCCACGGTGCGCGGCGGTCGGCTGTGGGGCCAAAGCCGCTCGGCGAGCGCCTCGATCGGTGGGCGGGCGAGGCGGATGTTCTCGTTGCCGGCCAGCTGCGGCTCGGCGTCGGGGAAGAGCGCCAGGCGCTGCGCCTCGAGCGCCTCCCGGTTCTCGGTCCACATGCGGACAACCGCATTGTAGACCCCGATCGCCTCCGCGCGGTGCGATCCCCGCTGGCTGACCCAGGCGTCGAACTCGGGATTGGTGAGAAAGCCGAACTCCACAACGGCGCTCGGGATGTCGCTGCCCTGCACGAGCGGGTGCTCGTGGATGTAGTGTGAGAAGTCGGTGCCGTGGTGAACCATCCGCTGCACCTCCTCCCCCAGGTGTTCGGCGAGCGCGACCTCGAGCGGCTGCTCCTCCCCCCGGCTGTCGGTCGGCCAGATCAGGATGACGACGCGGTCGGGCCCGGGCTCGCGGAAGGCGTTGTGGTGGAGCGAGAGAAAGAGGTGCGACTCGGTCTCCTCGGCGAGGGCGGGGCGGGCGCCGAGCTCGGCGGCGCGGTCCGTGTCGCCGAGCGTCACCTTGCGGTCGTCCCAGCGCGTCATGTGAACGGTCGCTCCGCCGCGGATCAGGTGGTGGCGGAGCTGCGCGGCCACCAGCATGTTGAGGTCGCCCTCGACCACGCGGCTCTCGACGCCGCGCGCACTGCCCGAGTAGCCCGGCTGCGTGGAGAATCCCCCGTGGCCGGCGTCGAGCGTGATCACCAGCCCCTCGAGGGGTCGATCCTCCGGGATGAAGGGGATCTCGGAGTCGACCTCGATGGGCTGCGCCTGAAGCGCGAGGGCTGTGACGGCCAGGGTGGCCAGGGCGACGGCTCGGAGCATGGGCTCACCTCATGAGATGGAGTCGATGTGGAGTCCGCCAGATTGCAGCGAAAAAACCCCAAGTCAATCGGGGAGACAGCAATCGGCCTTGCGATCCCGGGGGCTTCGCGCAGAGTGGGGAGGATGCACCCCGCAGGGGAACTCGCTGGGACAATGGAGGTGGAAGCGATGAACGCGGTGACGATTCTGGGAAGCCCGCGAAAGGACGGGAACACGGCTCGGGTGCTCGGCTGGGTGGAGGACGAGCTCCGGACCGGAGGCCATGGGGTGGAGCGCATCACCATCGCAGACCACCGCATCGAGGGCTGCCGGGGGTGCTACACCTGCCAGGGGGTGGAGGACGACCCCGGTTGCGCGGAGACGGACGACGATGCCGGGATGCTCTTCAAAAAGCTCCTGCCCTCGGAGCCGATTCTGATCGCCACCCCTCTCTTCGTCTGGGGCTACCCGGGCCAGCTCAAGCTCTTCCTCGACCGGTGGTTCTGCCTCGTCAAATTCCATGGGTTCTCCGAGCCCATCTCCCTGGCCCGCGGCAAGCGCATCGGACTGCTCGTGACCGCCGCGGGCGAGCGACGGGGCAACGTCGATCTGCTTCTGCCCCCCTTCCGCGAGATGGTGAACTTCCTCATGGCGCGCAACGCCGGGGAGCTCGTCATCCCCCGCTGCACCACGCCCGACGCGCTCGGCAAGGACGTCGAGACCCGCGCGCGGGAATTCGCCCGCGAGCTCGTCGGCTGAGGCGGTGTCTCTCTGCACTGGGTGAGGTTGGTCACGGGATGCCGTGCCCTCATCAGCTTTGGGAGCCGGCGCTGGGCACGGCATTCAGCCGCCGCTCCCGAGATCGCTTTTGACCTCTTCCCCAATGATGGAATTGCCCAGGGAGCCACGGAGTGGCGAATACAATCTTAGCCAGGGGCAACGCCCGCCGAAGCCCATGTCCGCCGAAGCCTTGGCGAAGGCGGAAGGGCGAAGGTGGGCAGCGCCCCCGGGAAGCGATCACCCCAGATGATCCAAGCCCCGGAGGGGCGAGACAATCTCCTCTGTTTCGCCCCATCCAGGGCTTCTGAAGAAAGGGGTGACCAAGGTCCTGGGGCGTTGCCCCAGGCTATCACTGTGATGCCCCTCTGGGGCTGAGCACGGCATGCCGTGCCCAGGCTCGTCACCACAGAGCCACAGAGAGCACAGAGATTCACAGAGACCAAGTCACATTGATGAAGTGGGTGTGCCGGAGCCGCCTGCGCGCCATAGCGGCTATGGCGCGCAGGCGGCTCCGGCACTCATCGCCTCACAGATAGCTCGACAGGATCCGGATCACCTCGTGCTCGTCGCGCGCCTGGAGGATCTCGGGCAGCGCGGCATCCCCGAGAAACACCTCGCTGAACCGGCGGACAAGGTGGAGGTAGGCGCGCTCCTCATCCTTCGGCGAGATGATGCCGACGATCAGGCGCACGGGCTCGTCGTCGGGCTCGTCGAACGGAATGCCCTCGGGTGCGAGCGCGATGGCGCAGAGCATCTCGCGGGCTCGGAGCGTCTTGATGTGCGGGAAGGCGATGCCCCGCCCCACGGCCGTCGAGGCCTTGCCCTCGCGCAGCGTCAGCTCGCGGTGGAGCCGGTCGATGCGGTCAATCTGCCCCGAGGCCTCGAAGAGCGCGGCGATCTCACCGAGCACCGCCTCCTTGAACTCCGTGAGCTGACGCCGGATCAGCCCCTCCTCCCCCTCCAGTGGCTCGGGCACCGGCGTCTCCAGCCGCAGACGCACCATGGCGGGCTGGATGAGACGGCGGAGATTCACGGCGGCTTCGGGCTCCCATGAGAAGCAGACAGAGGGCCAGAATCGCGCGATGTCAGCAAAGAAAAAAACGGTGTTCAGCCGCCCCACGCTGTGATTGAACTCACCGCCCAACCCACCCGCGGGAGAGAGCGAATGCGCGCACTGGTCACCGGCGCGACCGGCATGGTCGGCATCAACCTGATCGAGGCCCTGGCAAAGGAGCCCGACACCGAGACGGTGGCGCTCGTCCGCTCGTCCTCGAAGACCGACGCCCTCGGGGCACTCGGCGCGTCGCTCCGCACGGGCGACATGTCCGACGCCGCCTCGCTCGCCGACGCCTGCGAGGGGATCGACACCGTCTTCCACTGCGCGGCGCTCGTCAGCGACTGGGGGATGCGCGAGGAGATGATCCGCATCAATGTCACAGGCCTGCGCGCGCTGCTCGACTCGGCGGTGAAACACGGCGTCAGGCGCTTCATCCTCGTCTCGTCCATGGCGGTGCTGGGCAACCGCCCCCAGGTGGACGTCGACGAGTCCGCGCCGTACGTCGTCACGGGCGACAACTACAACCACACGAAAATGGAGGCGGAGAGACTCGCGCTGCGCGTCCACCGCGAGCAGGGGCTCCCGCTGGTCATTCTCCGCCCGCCGTACATCTATGGCCCACACGACCGCCAGCTCTTCCCGCGCGTGATCGGCGCGATCGAGCGGGGCAAGTTCATCTTCATCGGCTCGGGCGAGAATCCGATCAGCCTGTGCTTCGTCGGGAACCTGGTCGACGCACTGATCCGCGCAGCCAAGGGTCCTCGCGCCGATGGCCGGATCTACCACATCACCGACGCTGAGCCCGTGACGCGGCGGCGGCTCGTGAACTTCCTCAGCGATGAGCTGGGTCTGCTCCGCCCGCAGAAAAAACTCCCGCTGTGGCTGGCCAAGGTGCTGATGCACCTGATGGAGACGAAGGCGAAGCTGACCAACGCCCAGGAGGCACCCCTCCTCAATCGCTTCCGCATGAAATTCCTCCACACGCCGCTGACCTTCTCGATCCGCCGCGCGCAGGAGGAGCTCGGCTACGGCCCGCCCTTCACCTTCGACGAGGGCATGGCCCAGGCGATCGACTGGTTCAAGAGATCGCGCTGACCTCAGCGGATCAGCGCGAACTCACACGGCAGATCAGCCAGCACGTCGGGGTCGACCATGTGCGGCGCATCGACGTGGAGCCGCGCCACCTCGGGCAGATCGAGCACGGGGCG
>JAFGKF010000040.1 GCA_016928695.1 Candidatus Sumerlaeota bacterium
GCCAGGGCGCTCTCGAATTGCCCGATCGCCTCGCGGTACTCCCCCTCGTACATCAGACGTCGGCCAAGGGAGAAATGGGCGTGCACGAGATTCGGGTTCTGCTCGAGCGCGTTCTTGAAGACCTCTCGCTGGTAGTAGTGCTCGGGCAGAGAGGGCAGGCACCCCGCCCCGATCAGGAGCGCGGTGAGCAGGGTGAGCAGAGCGAATCGGAGGAGACCCATGGTCCTCCGATGGTGCGACCGGCGGACGGAGGTGTCAACGGGTGAGCGAAGGGGCACAGGACTGATGGTGCCGGAATCCCCATTCCGGCACCCGCAGCAGTGGAAGAGGTGCGCCCTGGACGCTTGAACTCCCGGACCATTGGCCACGCAGCGGACAGTGGGTCTGCCCCCCATCTCTTCGGCTCAGCCGCTCTCCCCCTGGGCGGGCGATTCGCTCTCCGGCAGGACCAGGCTGACCAGCGTGTCATCGGGTCGCGGCGCCGGCGTGTGGTGAACGGTGAGGATCTCGAGGCGGCTGTCATCGCGGATCAGGAAGAGGGGCGCCGCGCTGTCACCCCAGTGGGCCTGGAACTCCTCGATCCCGAACTGCTTGGTGATCGGAGTGGCGCGCAGCTCACCCCCCGCGGCGAAGCGGTCGCTGATCACGGAGTGGGTCATCCAGTCGGCGAAGAGAAAGCGCCCGCGCAGCTCGCGGGGGGTCTCACCGGGGCCGAGGTCGAGCCCCTTGCTCTCGGGCATGAGCTGATAGACGCCGCGGTTGCCGAAGACCGACGAGAACCGCAGCGCCGCGAGGGAGTTCGCCTCGTCGTTGGGCGTCAGGGCCAGAAGCCGCCCGATGCCGCAGAGGTCGAGCCGATCGAGAATGGTCTCGGCCAGGGCGCTGCCGTGATGCGCCGGGATCCCCTCGAGCCGCGCCGCCGCGATATTCGAACGGTTGCTGTCGATCATCAGGACAGGGAATCCCCGACTGCGCAGCAGCTTGGCGATCTCGCGGGCCCAGGGATGAGCTCCGACGATGAGGCACCCCTGCGGGTTGGCATCGGCGAGCCCGAGAGCATGCGCCAGAGGAGCCGCGGAGAGACCATAGACGGCCACGGTGACCACGATCACGAGAAAGGTCAGGGGGACGAGGTGCTCGGCACCGGGGATGCCCATGGCCTGCATCGCGAGGGCGAAGACCGAGGAGACCGCGGCGGCGACGATGCCGCGCGGCATCACGCATCCGATGAAAAGCCGCTCGCGCCAGGTCATCGGGGAGCCCAGGGAGCAGGCGAAGGCGATCAGTGGCCGCGCGATGAGCATCAGGACGGCGATGTGAGCGAGGGCCAAGGTGTTCACAGAGGTCAAAGCGTCGCGGTCGATCCGGGCCGCCAGCAGGATGAACACCGCAGAGATGAGCATTGTGCGGAGGTTCTCTTTGAACTCGGCGATGTCGCGGACGACGACACGGCGCTGATTGGCCATCGCCATGCCCATCGCCGTGACGGCGAACAGCCCCGACTCCGCCTGGAGGTGATTCGCGCCGACGAAGACGAGTAGCACGGCCATGAAGACCAGCGGACTCTCCAGGTCCTCGGGGATCAGGTGACGACTCAGCGCCAGCGTCAGGCACAGCGCCCCCAGCAGGCCGAGGCCGGTGCCGACGAGCGTGGTCAGGGCGACGGCGCTCAGCGCCCCTCCCAGGGAGACGTTTCCCTCGGTGGCGACGAGGAACTCGAAGACCAGAAGCGCCAGCATCGCGCCGATCGGGTCGATGATGATCCCCTCCCACTTGAGCGTGGAGGACACCCGCGCCGTCGGGCGGACGTGCTGAAGCAGCGGCCCGATCACCGTCGGCCCCGAGACCACCGTGACTGCGCCGAACAGCGTGGCCATGCCCCAGGGAAGCGAGAGCAGCCAGTGGGCGGAGGCCGCGCTGAGAAGCCACATCCCCAGCGCCCCCCAGGTCACCAGGTTGAAGACCACGGCGCCCGAGCCACGCAGCTCGGCGAAGCGGAGACTCAGCCCCCCCTCGAAGAGGATCAGGGCAACCGAGAGGGAGATCACGGGGAGCAGCAGGTCACCGAAGATGTGGTCGGGATCCACATACCCCGTCACTGGCCCCACCAGGAATCCGACGAGGAGCAGGAGCAGAATCGAGGGCATGCGGATCAGCCAGGCGACCCACTGAGCCAGACCCCCGAGGATGAAGATCGCCGCCAGGCCCGTGAGGATCTCGTGGCTCACTGTGCCTCAGTCCTCTCCGGGAACAGTGTGGACCGCAGTGCCCGCGGGGGGGCGCGTCCGGGCCAGAGCCTCGCGGTCTCCGAGTGCCCGGGGTGGGGGAAAGCCGCGGCGCTGACTCGCCACCGCGGGGAGCATCCGGAGGGCTGCCAACAGCGCACGGAGCCGCGTGGCGCCGCCTCTTCGGATCTCGCGCGCCACCCAGCCGGGCAGCCCGAGCCAGTGGCGCCATCTCGCGTCCGACATCAGGGACCAGGTGAACAGAAGGCGATTGCGCTCCGTCAACCGCCGCAGCGCGCCTGAGCCATGGCGCGCGGTGAGACTCGCCTTGCCCAGGTGCCGGGCCAGCGCGCGCGGCTCATAGACGATGCGCCACCCGGCCTGGATCGCGCGCAGTGAGAGATCGTAGTCCTCCCAGTAGCCCGGGTGATAGAGGGGCGAGAAGCCCCCCGCGGCGAGGAAGACGTCGCGGCGAACCGCGGCGGCTCCTCCCTGAAGGAACAGGGTGTCGCAGGCCCCTGTGGGATCGGAGTGCTCGAGCGTGATCTGACCCCGCACGAGTCGCGCGGTCATGTTCACATGGTTCGGCTCGCCATCGGTCCAGTTGACCGTCTTCGCCGTCACGGCGAAGACCCCCGGGTCGGCGAGGGGGGCAAGCAGATGGATCAGGAAATCGGGGGGCAGAGCCATGTCGCTGTTGATGAGCACCAGGGCGTCGCCGCGCGCCTCACGCGCCCCCTGATTCACCGCCACGGCGAATCCCCCGTTCTGCTCGCGGCGGATCAGCCGCGCGGCGGGGCAATCACGCTCCAGGCGGTCGAGAGAGCGATCGGTCGAGGCGTCATCGACCACCAGGATCTCCACCGCCTCACCGGTGGCCGCACGGTGCTCACGCGCCGCCATGAGGGCTGAGGAGACGCAGCGGACAATGAAGTCCTCCCCATTCCAGTTGGGGATCAGGACGGTTGCCGATGGCGATCGCTGGGAATCGGGGGACGGGTGCATGGATCCCACACTCACTGCCGGTCCAGGCAATCGCGCACGATGCGTGTGAGCTCATTGATCTTGTAGGGCTTCTGAATGAATCCGAGGACCCCCTCACGGATGATCTCCTGGATGTCCTGATCCATCCCATAGCCCGACGACAGAATCACACGCACCTCGGGATCGATCTCCCGCAGGCGCCGGAAAGTCTCCAGGCCGTTGAGTGTCGGCATCTGCATGTCAAGCAGCACCAGGGCGATCTCCCCGTGGCTCCGCGTGAAGAGCTCGATCGCCTCCATCCCATCCTTGGCGCGGAGCAGGCTGTAGCCCAGGGGCTGAAGAATGTCCGTCACCAGCTCCCGGATCGTCGGCTCGTCGTCGACGACAAGGATGCACTCCTGCCCGCCATCGCCGGCGACGTCCTCAGGGGTCTCGTCGACGGTGATGGGTCGCTCGGTGGCGGGGAGATGGATGACGAACTGGGTGCCGACGCCGGGGGACGAGTGCACCTCGATGTGTCCGCCGTGGTTGTGGACGATGCCATAGACGACCGAGAGACCGAGGCCTGTGCCCTTGTTGAGCTCCTTGGTGGTGAAGAACGGCTCGAAGATGTGGGCCTGGGTCTCATCGCTCATCCCCTGGCCGGTGTCCTTGACCATCAGCTCGGCATACGTGCCCGGCTCGAGACCCACACGGTCGCGGCAGAAGTCGGCGTCGAGCCGACGTGTTCTCACGCGCAGGGTGATCCACCCCGCGCGGGGAATGGCATCGCGCGCGTTGAGCCCGAGGTTGAGGATGACCTGGGCGAGCTGATTGGGGTCCACCTCGATGCGGCAGGGGTCAGGGTCGAGATCCACGTGGAGCAGGATCGACTTGGGCAGTGATCCCTCCAGGATCATCTTGGCGCCCGACACAATCTCGTTGAGCGTCGTCACGCGGAGGTTGTACTTGCCCTTGCGGCTGAAGCTGAGCAGCTGCTGCGTCAGATGAGAGGCGCGCGTCGCCGAGGCCTCGATGAACTCCACCTGGGAGTGGAGGCGGGTGCCCGGCTTCGCGCTCTCGCGGATCATCTCCGCGTAGCCGAGGATCCCGGCCAGCAGGTTGTTGAAGTCGTGCGCCACGCCGCCGGCCAGATTGCCGACGCTGTCCATCTTCTGGGCCTGGAGCACCTCCTGCTGGAGCATCTTGTCAGCCGTCACATCGCGTGAGATGGCGACCAGACCGGTCGGAACACCCGCGGGATTTCGGATCAGCGTGAAGCTGACGAAGCAGGGCAGGTCATTGCCGTCGCCGCGGCGGATGGTGAACTCCCCCTCGCGGTGATCCGCCCGCCCCCCCTCGAGCGACAGGCCCTGGGCGCCGGGGGCGACGGGGATCTCGGCCACATAGAGGTCCCAGAGACTGGTCTTGGCCATCGCCTCGGAGTCGAGCCCCCACAGCTCCAGAGCCGCCTCGTTGGCGAAGGTGACGTTGCCCTCGAGATCGAAGACCAGCGTGGCCGCGCGGACCTTTCGCAGGATCTGCTCGAACTGGATCGCGCCGGGGCGCCCCTCCAGCGAGTCGCACAGGGCATGCGGGGGTGCCTCGGGGCGTCCCGCCAGGCGGCAGGTGAGATCGCGGGCGACGCCGAGCACCCCGCGCAGGCGCCCTGAGGCGTCTCGGTGCTCGCTCAGCTCGACCCGCAGGCGGCGGGTGGGGCGGCCCTCGCCGTCGACGACACGGAACACCAGCTCGCTCTGATCGTTGCCCAGGTGGTCCACGGGGCTCTCGAGCGTCGGCAGTGCACTGGCCTGATCGTCGGGGTGGACCAGCCGACGCCAGATGCGGGAGGGGCCGATGAGTCTGTCCGGACCGAGGCCGAGGAGCCCCTCGACGGCACCCGAGGCGTGGAGGATCTTGCCCCGGGCATCCGTGTACCACATCGCGTCCGAGCTGTGCTGGCTCATCATCTGACTGACAGCGGCGGGCATTGGGAGGGGGGTGATCTCTCTGGTCATCGGTGGAGGGGGCGACACGTCACTGTGGAATGCAGAATTCTGTGAGCAGACTCAGGGTGAGTCAACGCTCAACTCAGGTCAGTCCCGCCGCCAGCGACGCGCCTGGAGAATCAGCCGCACGAACCGCAGAGTGTCCCGTCGCTTGCTGATGTGGCTCTCCTCATTGCCCCGGTAGATCGTCTGGATGGGGATCGGCACCACCCGGAAACCCGCCCAGGACGCTCGGAACAGGATCTCGCTCTCCAGGTCGAAGTTGGCCGTCACCAGCGGGAAGTGCTCGAGGATCGAGAGCCGGATCGCCCGGTAACCCGACTGCGCGTCGGGGATGGGCTGCCCGGCGATCCGGGTGATGATCCACGAGGTGATCCGGTTGGTCCAGAGGCGGAGAAACGGCATGTTGCGTGTGGCGTCCATGCGGTTGCCCAGGAGGATGTCTCCCCGTCCCTCGGCGATCGCCCCGAGGAAGCCGGGCAGATCCGCGGGGGCGTGCTGTCCGTCGGCATCCATGGTGATCGCCCATTCCCAACCGCGCTCCGCCCCCCAGGCGAAGCCCGCACGCAGGGCTCCCCCCTTGCCCGTGTGGGGGATGTGGAGGACCTGGTGGCCGGTGCTCTCGAGCACCTCGAAGTCCCCCGACTCCGAGCCGTCGTCGACCACCAGTGTGTGCTCGGGCCCGAGGAGGGCGTCCAGCTCGGCCACGAGCTCGGCGAGCTCGGGGCCGGGATTGAAGGCGGGGATGAGAACACCGGCGCGCAGCCGCCGCGCCTCGGCCCGCAGGGGGGGCGAATCGATTTGACTTTTCGAGGGGGCTTCCATCACATCCGTCTGGAGCAGTGGAGAGTCACAGGTGACGAAAAAGGGCCAGCCATCGTTCGAGAAGGCCCTCGAGCGCCTCGAGGAGATCGTGGAGAAACTCGAGGACCCCGACGTCACTCTCGATCAGACCCTCGCCCTCTTTCAAGAGGGAAAGCGCCTGAGCGATCTGTGCCGGGAGCGTCTCGCCGAGGCAGAGCAGCGCGTCTCGCGCCTGCTCGAGGATGCCGAGGGCAAGCTGCGGCTCGAGGACTTCGAGGAGGACGAGGACGAGGAGTGAGGCCTCCCCTCCGCTGAGATCTGAGACATTGCCATCGGAGTCCCCCAGAATCGATTCCCCGAGCGACACCCCCGAGCCGACGACACCGGACTGGCGCTCGCCCTGGTTCGCCGCCGGTCTCGCTCTCGGGCTCTGTCTCGTGGCCCTCGCGACGGCTCTCCCCCTGCGCGATCTCCCTGTCGACGACAAGTTCATCGTCGCGGTCTACGCCCGGAACATCGCTGAGCACGGGGAATGGGCCTTCAACCTCGGGGAGCCACTCAACGCCTCGACATCGACACTCAACACCCTCCTCGGTGCAGCGGCGGGTCTGCTGGGCCTGCCGATCCCCGCCGCGCTCTGGTGGATCAGCCTCGCCGCGACGGCCATCGCCATCTTCCTCCTGATCGGCCTGACCCTGCCCATGCCGTCAGGCACGCTCTGGCTCCGGTGCCTCTGGGTCTCAGCGCTGATCGCCGCCTCCCCCTTCATCGCTGGCACCTATGGCCTCGAGTCGAGCCTCTTCATTCTCGCCATGGTGATCATTGGCCTCGCGGTGGACCGCGGTCAGTGGAGCCTCGCCTTCATCGCGGCCGGTCTGATCTGCCTGGTGCGGGGCGAGGGAGTGCTGATCGCCGCGCTTCTCTTCCCCGTCGCCTGGATCGCGCGCCGCCGGATTCCACTCCCAGTGGCGCTGTGGACGCTGGTGCCGACTGTGCCCTGGGCGCTGTTCAGCTGGTGGCAGTTTGGCACCGCTCTGCCCTCGACTCTCGCGGCGAAGCGACTCCAGGGCTCCTCGGGCATGTTCCCGGGCGACATCACCGAGCTTCTGGGGCATCTCCTCATGGACATCAGCCCTGCCCTCGGGATCACACTCGCTGGGCTCGCCATCATGGCGCTTGCCCAGGTGCGCCGGTGGCCACCGAGTGTGTATCTCTTCGCCCTCTTTGCCCTGATCGCCGGGGCCCTCCTCTGGCTCTGGCAGATCCCCGCCACCAGCTATTTCTGGTATGGTGTGCCCTTCCTGGTGGTCGCCCTGTGGATCAGCGGAGAGGGAATTGCGGCGATGCCCACACTGCTCGGTCCGCGCTCAGGGCTGGTTGTCGCCCTCGCTCTGATCGCCGTCATCCCGTGGCTGGAGAGTGGTCAGGCGACGTGGCTCCAGTCCGGCTATGAGCCGAAGCGGATCGAGGCCACGCTCTACCGCGAGGCGGGGCAGTGGGTCGACGCCCATGCGGAGCCCGGCGCCTCCGTCGCCGTCACCGAGATCGGTCAGAACGGCTGGCACATGCGGCGGCGACTGATCGACCTGGCGGGCCTGATCAGCCCGGAGATCAGCGTGGCCATCCATCGGGATCTCGACCTGACTGGCTGGATCCGGCTTGAGGAGCCCGACCTCATTCTCCTGCGCCTCCCCAACGATCGCATCGTTCAGAACGCCCTGCTGGGGCTGCCCGGCTTTGCAATCGCCCACCAGACCATCGAGACATTCGGCGAGCCCGGTGGGGTCCAGATGACGCTGAGATCTCGCACGCGACCTCTCTCAGAGGCCGCGGAGGAGTTCGAGCGTGAGCGCCGGGCCAGGCTCGCGGCGCTGGGGGACTCCGCCAGTGCGGAGCTCGCGGAGGCCAATGCGAGGATGAACTTCGCCGAGAGAGACGAGGTGGGCCGGCTGGCGCCGGCCGATGATCTCACTGTCACCCATGAGGCGGGCGAGGGGCTGATCCTGGAGACCGGGGGGAGTGACGGCTATCTCTGGTTGCCGTGGATCAGCGTCCCCGCCTGTGCTGTGGGGACCATCCGGCTGACCCTGGACGTCGAGGCGCCGACTCGCCATCGGGGCATGATGCTTCAGGTCCTCTGGCGCGGGACAGATGCCGAGGGGGCTGTGGCCCCCTATGGGATGATCGAATACCCTGTTCCCATCAACGCGGGACCCGTGGAGGTGGATGTCACGGTGGCCGGGCACCCTCAGATGTGTGCCCTCGACCGCCTGTGGCGTCTGCGGATCACCCCGTGGAACAGGGAGGCCCGGGTCCGTCTCGTCCGTGTCGAGCTGATCCCCTGAGCGTCGGTCAGCGCTTGAACTGTCGGAGGTCGAGGCCGAGGCGCTCGATCTTCTCATAGAGATTGCGCCGGCTCATCCCAGCCTGGCGGGCGGCCTCGGAGACCGAGCCTCCGCTGCGTGCGAGGAGGGCGGCGACGTAGATGCGGTCGAACTGCTCCTTGGCGATGCGGTACTCGGCGTCGACGGTGAAGCCGCCATGGCCGGTGGGGGTGAGCTCGGAGGGTGAGGGATTGACGATGTCCGCGGGCAGATCCTCGATCCGGATCTCGTCGCCCTCGAGCAGGACGAGGGTGCGCTCGATGACGTTCTCCAGCTCCCGCACATTGCCCGGCCAGCGGTAGATCTCGAGCGCGCGCTGTGCAGCGGCCCCCATGCGGACGAGCGGGCGATTGAGCGCGGCGCAGTGCTTGGCCACGAAGTGCTGAGCGAGCTCGCCGATGTCCTTCTGGCGCTGCCGCAGCGGGGGGATCTCGATGCGGATCACGTTGAGCCGGTAGTAGAGGTCCTGGCGAAACTGGTTGTTGCGCAGCATCCGCCGCAGATTGCGATTGGTCGCCGCGAGAAGGCGGACGTCGACCGTGAACTCCTCGAGCCCCCCCACACGGGTGATCGTCTTGTCCTGCAGAACACGCAGGAGCTTGACCTGCAGGTTCATCGGCAGCTCGCCGATCTCGTCGAGGAAGAGCGTCCCGCCGTCCGCCCACTCGATCTTGCCGAGCTTCTGCGCCTCCGCGCCGGTGAACGCCCCCTTCTCATGCCCGAACAGCTCGCTCTCGAGCAGTGTCTCGGGGATCGAGCCGCAGTTGATCGCCACGAAGCGCCCCCGGCACCGGGGGCTCTGGCTGTGGATCGTGCGCGCCACGAGCTCCTTGCCCGTGCCTGACTCGCCGGTGATCAGGACGGCCGACTCGGCGGGGGCCACCTTGCGGATCAGGTCGCGAAGCTCGGCCATCGGCTGGCTCGAGCCGATCATCGGCGAGGGTGTGTCGACGGCCACCAGCTGCTCGGAGAGCCGGATGTTGACCTCGAGCAGCCGCTTGCGCTCGGCGGCCTTGTGGATCACACGCATCAGGTCGCCGGTGTCGAATGGCTTCAGCACGTAGTCGTACGCGCCCCGCTTCAGCGTCTCGATCGCGTTCTCGATCGTCCCGTAGGCCGTCATGACGATCACCTCGACCGTCTCGCGGGCCGCCTTGATGGCCCGGAGAAGATCGAGGCCCGACATCGCGGGCATCTTCAGATCGGTCAGAACGACGTCGGGGGGATGCTGCTCGATGGCCCGGAGCGCCTCCTGAGGATCAGTGAAGGCGGTGGCCTGGGTCCCCTCGTCCTCGAGGAGCTTGACCATGATCCGGCACATGTTCGGCTCGTCGTCGACGACGACGACGCGGATCGGGGCGATGGCAGGTGTGTTCACCATGGGGAGAGGACTCTGAATCACCGGGGCCGCCTGTGCAAGGGCGAAGCGGGGAGCTGCCTGGGGGAGAGGGGCAAATCCGAGATCGACCACCCCAGTGACATTTTGTCGCGGTGGTTGGGAACCTCGCCGCCGGGGGCATGTCTCATGAGAACGAGAGAGAGGACAAAACCCCTCTTCTCCCTGCGATCTCTCGGAGAGCGAAAGGGGATTCCGACTATGCTCACCCGGCGATGGAGGTGGTGTCTCGCCGCCGTGCTCGGTGTGGCCTTGGCGGTCTCGGGATGCTCGACAGCCCGTTCCGCCCGCATCGAGCGCGACCTGCGACGCAGCAATTTCGACAGGGCGGTGGAGCGCCTGGACCGGCTGCTCCGCCGGGATCTGCCCGACAGCGAGCGGGCAGCTCATCTCGTTCAGCTGGCGGTGGCCCTCGAGGAGGGCGGCATGGCCAGCGAGGACGATCCACTGACCCACCTGGACGAGGCGGTGGCCCTCGCCCCGGGCAATGCGACCGCACGGCTTGTCCGCGCCCAGATGCGTGCCGTGCGCGGTGTGGACGGTGCGGTGGCCGACGCCGACGCGGCGCTGGCGAGGGCTGCCGCCCCCGATGCGGGGTTTCTCGCCACGGCCGGTGACGTCTACCTGCTGAGCGGCGAGCCCGAGTCCGCTGTGATCGTGTATGAGCGGGCGCTGAGCCTCGAGCCCGAGCCCCCCCTCGAGATCGCGGTTCACCGCAACCTGGCGCTCGCGCTTCGCGATCTGATGGACTTCGAGACGGCGACGGCTCACAGCGCGCGCCACCTCGACCTGATCCGATCCACCGGCGGCGAGCCGAGCCCCGATGCCCTGGCCTTCCACACGGTGCTGCTGTGGCTGAGCAACGACATCCCGGGGACCGTGCGGATGCTCAACACCAGCGGGATGCCGCGCGGCACCCGGCAGCATCTGATCGACTCGTTCTCTGACCCCAATCTCAACGCCGCCCTCGCCGCGGCGAATCGACGTGGGAGGTGATTGCGATGTCCATGCATCCACGAGTCGCCGTGGCCGCCGCGCTCGCCCTCGCGCTCTGCGCGGGGGCGTGGGCGCAGGGGGCCCCCTACTCCGACGTGACCGACTTCTCCGAGCTCTGGGAGAGCGTGGAGGACGTCAACCGCAGCCTCGACGAGAGCGTGACGCGCCTGGCCGAGGAGCTCCTGGCGGCCAAGACCGAGCTGGCCCCGATGCTGGCGCAGTGGGCGGAGATGTCCGAGGCCGAGAGGGCGGACAACTTCCTGCTGCGCTCGCAGATCGAGGAGCGCGCCAGCGAGGTGATCGCCACCTTCATCCCCGCGCTGACCGAGCTGACAGTGGAGGCCGATCGCGCGACGATCACGCTGCGCGAGATCGGTGACCGCATCGGCGAGACGCGCACCGTCTTCGAGGTCCAGATGGCGGACAATCAGAACCTGATCGACCACCAGCTGGCCCGCGTCGAGGAGCAGGGCATGGAGTGCCAGCGCCTCGCGCAGATGGTCCGCGCCGCCGAGACCGACAGCGATCGCCACGCGGCGGAGCTGAGGCTGCGCCGCGCCGCGCAGGAGTACGACCGCCTCTACCGCCTCGCGCGGCACCATCGAAATCTCGAGCGCACCTACGCCGAGGCGATCGGCGCGCTCGACCAGTACGCCGAGCTCTACAACGCCGCCTACGCCGGATTCGTCGAGGCCGCGGGCCGCATCGAGAGCCAGGCGCTCATCATGAACAATCTCATCGCCACACGCGCCCCCATCACCCAGATCCGTCACTCGATGCTCCAGATGTTCAGCCGCTCGGGCGAGGGCATCAACGCGCTCGTCGGACGCATCCAGGTGATCGAGGAGTCGCTGCGCTTCATCGAGGAGATCAGCGACACGCTGGGATCGGACGCCGATCTGCCCAGCGATGTGATGGCGACCATCGACAGCGTCTCGCCGAGGCACACGACCGACGACCTCGTCCGGCGCTTCGGCAACTACAGCTTCGAGAGAGAGCGCGCGGAGATCCTGCGCGACTGAGGAGGTGATCACCGTGACCCGACTGAACCTGATCGACTGGGCCCTGGTCGCCATGGCCGTGGTGATGGCCTTCCTCATCGCCACCGCCGTGCCCGGCCAGACCGCCGAGACCATTGACCTCTCCGGGGCTCTGCCCCCACCCACCATCCAGCCCGACACCGGGCCCGCGCCCGAGGCGTGGCGCTCGGAGTCCTCCCTGCTCGAGGACTTCCGCTGGGACGAGGGGCTCACCGAGGAGCCCGCCCCGAGCGAGAGCGAGCAGGCGCAGGAGCTGCTGGTGCGCACGACCGAGAACTACCAGCGGGCGCTGGAGTCGAGCGATCCGCTGGCGCTGACCGATGAGCGGATCGAGATCATCGAGGAGGATCTGCGCAATCTGCGCGTGAGGCGCGACGCCATGGCCGAGCGCGTGGAGGAGGCGGAGTCGAACCTCGTCTTCCGCCTGCGGGCCAACGAGGAGCGCTACGACAGCGAGGATCCCCGCGGGTGGCTCCAGAGCACCCGGGAGATCGACGCCGCCCGGCTCCGGACCGCCGCGATGCGTGAGCGGCTCGAGGGATTCGATGCGGAGATCCAGAGCCGCGAGATCCAGCTCGAGAGCCTCCGCGAGCAGCGCGAGGAGCAGCAGATCACCGATCTGCTGCAGGCCCCGAACGTCTTCGAGGCCCCCGTGGCGAATGCGGACCCGCAGCGGCCCTATCGCGACCTCTATGGCGAGCGGATGGCCGAGGCGGAGAACCTGGTGCGCACCGTGCTCGTCGAGCAGGTGGAGGGCATCACGCTCGCGCCCGCACGGTCGGCGAGCCCCGTCGACCTCGTGCTCGAGTGATCCGGAGGGGAGGACAGCGCCGTGGAGTGGCCCTCGTTGCTCGCGCCTGTCAGCCAGGTGGTGACCATCGTCTCCTGGCCCTTCGCCGCCGCCGTCGTGGCCCTGTCGATCTACGGCTTGGCCGTCGTGATCGGCTGGTGGCGCGACATCCGGCGGCTGCGGCATCCGCGTGGGCTGGTCGAGTCGATCGACCGCGCCCTGGAGGAGCGGAGCCTCGAGCGCCTCGGCCGCATCGCCAATCACTCGCGGTCGCTGCTCGGCGACTACGTCTCGCGGTGGCTCTACCGCCTCGAGAGGCGCTCTCCGAGCGGCGACTTCGACTGTGAATCGGAGATGCGGCGGCTGCTCCCCCTCGTCGAGGCGTCGGACAAGCTCCGCGTGCTCATCGCGGGCAACGCCGTCAGCCTCGGCATGCTGTTCTCCGTCATCGGAATCCTCAGCGTCTTCCACAGCCAGGCCGACCCCAGCGCCACCGCCGGCGATCCCCGCCAGGTGATTCTCGGCATGCTCTCGGGCGGCCTGGGCCTGGCGCTGGTCACGACGGCCGTCGGACTCACCATGGCCGTGGTTCACCTGAGCCTCGGCCACATCATGCGCACGCGGACCTGGCGGATCGTCGCCGACCTGCGTGCGGTTCAGGCCCGCCTGCGTCAGGTGCACAGCGACCTGATCGCCGACACGGCGCAGCGGGCCGCCTGAGCACAGGGCCATGAGTTCACTCTCCCCCTTCGAGCCGGACGGCGCAGGGCTGCCCGCCGAGCGCATCCTGACGCTCAGCGACATCACGCTGATCGTCCTGTGCTGCATGCTCGCGCTGAACTTCCTGCTCGTTCCCCTCCTCGACTTCACGCGCACGCTGGAGATCGACCTCCCACGCCTCGAGGGAGGAGAGGCCACCCCGGCGCCCCCGGTGAATCAGGGGCAGATCAATCCTGTCATCATCGCACAGCTCAGTGATCCCGGGGCGGGATCGGCGGAGGAGAGGCTGACACTGGCCGTCGATGGACGCCCCGTCGCGCTGGCCATGCTGGCGCGCCGCCTCCGCCAGGGCACGCCGCCCACCGCGGACCACATCGAGTTTCACGGCGACGCCGCGCTGACCACCCAGGATCTCGTCGAGGTCCTGATGGCCGTGGAGCAGAGCGGGCTCGAGCTGCCCGGCGGCGTCCAGATCCATGTGGAGGTCAGCCCGGTGACCGACCGGGATCCGCAGTCCACGGGAGGGACAATCTGATGGCGCGAGATCCACGACGCGTGGGGCGCCTGGGAGGGCCCCTGCTGGCCAGCCTCCTGATTCACGCGGTGGCCCTGGTGGCTCTCCTCGCGTGGTGGAACCGGGCGGAGTCGATGAGAGCGGAGCCGCCACAGTCGGCGGATCGCTCCCTCACCTCCTCGGTCGCCGTCGTGCTGCCTCCACCCCCCGCACCCGAGGAGCCGGAGCCCGCCCCCACACCCGAGCCCCCCGCCCCCGAGCCCGAGGTGAAGCCCCCGGCTTCGCCTCGCACCATGGAGCCTCTCGCTCAGCCAGAGCCCGAGCCGGAGCCGGTTCTCCCACCCCCTCCCCCAGCCTCCGAGACACCTCCAGAGGAGGTGGTGGAACCGGCTCCCACCATGGCGCCGACACCCGTTGTCGAGCCGGAGCCCCAGCGCGTTCTGGCCATGCCCCGTCCACCTGACCCGGAGCCTGAGATCGAACCCCAGGAGATGGCCGAGGCACTGGAGCCCGAGATCGAACCGGAGCCGGAACCCGAGGTGGCTGAGCCACCGGCCGTGGCAACCGTCGTGGAACAGGTGGCTCTTCCCCGCGTGGAGTCGCTCCCGGCTCACACCATGGCGCCAGCGCCGACCATCGCCCCTGAACCGCCTGAGGACACACCCCAGCGGCGCTTCACCCAGGCCCTCGAGGAGCGTCTGGAGGGCGATGCGGAGCAGCTGATGGCGTCGGAGCGCCTCATCGAATCGAATCGATCGCGCGACGAGGCGCTGCGCTACCGGGAGAGGCTCTTGGCGACAGCGGGCCTGGAGGACGAGAGCCTGCGCACCTTCCCGCGAGTCGTCTGCACCTACGAGAATCTGCTCGACCGCCTGCTGATGCTCGATCGCCTGGGCTGCCAGCTCGTGGCGCTCCACCCCGATCGCCCTGAGGTGGCGTGGGCCATCGACCCACGGACAGGCCAGGCGGAGCGACGCTCACGGTCGCAGTTTTCGATGGAGGAGTTCAGCCCGCGTGTGATCGACCCCATCGCCCAGGGTCATGGGCACGAGTTCTTTCAGCAGCTGGTGACGCATCTCGCCCAGGTCGAGGGGCTTGATCCCGCCCAGATCCGCCTCGAGGGGCTTCTGCCCATCGAGCAGGACCGCATGATCGCCTTCAAGCAGCGATGGGTGATGCAGCAGATGGCCGCCGATCCCCAGGAGGTGTGGGCGACGCGCGGCCACTTCGTCTACACGAGGCAGGGCGTGGCCGTCTTCGTCATCGACGCGCTCGTGCTGCGCTCGGGCGATGTGCGGCAGGTCCGCGTCGCCGATCCGGAACTGTCGTTTCTCGGCGCTGTCCAACCCCCAGGCCGCATCGAGCCCGAGCAGGCACGGGCGCTCGCCGCGGCATCGCTGAACCCCCGCGTCATCGGGGACTGAGGGAGAGAGACCGATGCATCTGCGCACACTGCTCACCGGCTTGGCTCTGGGGATCGGCCTGCTGGCCACCTCCGCCCACGCGGGGGTGCAGCACGCCGCCTATCACTTCACGGTGACCAGCGACAGCCTCGACAGCGGGGCGCGCGAGCGCCTGGCTCACCAGATCCTCCGTGCGGTCTCCCGAACCGACGGGGTGGGCGAGGCCGCGGTGGCCCTCTACAGCCCCACCTGCGTGGTTCACTGGTCGCCCCAGGACCTCTCGCATGAGCACAGCCTCGAGGAGGTCGCCGAGCGATGCCTCGGCTTCGACATGGTCGTGCGGGGACATGTCGCGCATCTCAACAGCCGGGCGCACCTGACGCTTCAGTTCGGACTGATGCAGGGGCGGCATCTCCTGGTCCTGCCCGCCATCGAGACCAGCGTCGACATCGGCTCGCCCAACGAGATCCCGGAGCTCTTCGCCCGACTCTTCCTGAGGACATGGCCTGTGACCCTCGAGCCCTCGCCGAGCGAGGGTCACTGGGGGGCGGGGCGCGATGCTGGGCTCCAACCGGGGGACCGTCTCTGGCCCCTGGGCGCCCTGCCCCCCGATCGCGCCGCCCTCGCCGCGGCGATGGAGGAGACCGGGGCCGTCGAGGTCGCCAGCACCACGGCCACACTCTCGCGTCTCGACGAGACCGCCGATCCCGGGACGACCTACATCCGCGTTCCCACACCGGGGGAGGGGAGACTCTTCGCCTGGCAGGGCGTGGTGCTCGATGCCGAGGGCCAGTCCGTCGACTTCGGCACGCTGACGCTGACCGACGACAGTGGTTGGAGCACCTCTGTCGATCTCGCCGAGACCGGTGGACGCTGTGTCGCGGGCATCCCGCTCGGGACGCCGCTCTCCGCGCAGATTGTCACACCGCGGGGGACAGTGTTCTTCGATTCGCTCCTGCTCGATCCCATGGCCGACGACAAGGAGACATGGCACTGGGCCGACACGATTCGCGATGTGGTCGCGGATCTCCGATTTGTCGGCGAGGAGGGCGAGGAGATCGCCGTGCTCGTCGGCGAAGACCGCGTGGGGATCGGGGAGGCCGCTCCGCCCATCTCGCGCCGGACCGACAGCGTGGAGCTGATCGAGGCACCGGCGGGTGTGATCACGCCATTCACCTACGCCGTCTCTCTCGCCGACGTCGCCGATGGGGCGACCATTGTCCTGCCGCTGTTCACCGATCACCTGACCCCGATCCTCGACATGCTGGAGCAGGGAGACCTCCGGGGGGCTGTCGCGCGTTTCCATGAGCACCTCGAGCCGACACGCATGAATGCGCACCCGCAGTTCGCCGATGCGCTCGCGGCGCTCGTCGCGCACTGCCGCCAGGCGCGGGTCGCCGAGCCCGACACCCTGGCGGAGGTCTGGTCCCTGCACTTCGCCCCCGAAGCGCTCGCCGTGCTCTATCCCGAGGGACCCTTCGTGCGAACCGTCGACACCCTGGGCGTGCTGACGCACACCGCCGAGCTCGCGCGCGCTCTCACCCTGGTGGGATCGGATCTCATCACCCCCGACGTGGTGGCGGCGATCCGCGCCGACCTCCTGGCCGTGGGGGAGCCGATCCTCGGTGGCGAGACGTTCGACGTGCATCTGCGGCGCTCGCTCGTGAGCGCCCACCTGGACCTGTATGACGCCGCGCAGGCGCTCGCGGGGGAGGAGCTCCGCCCCGAGCACTGGATGCTGCTCGAGACACTGGCGGCGGACCTCGAGGAGATCACGCTGATCGCCGACACCGCGTCGCTGGCCGACGAGAGGCTGACCACCACCCGTGAGACCCATCGCCGTCTGGGTGCCCGTCTGGCCGAGCGGCGGGCCAACGCTGTGCGCGACCGGCTGGCGGCGCTGCGCGCGGTTCACCGCCCCGAGGAGCTCGGCATCGAAGCCATCGATGACCTCTTCGCCCAGGCGGAGGCGACCCTCGCCGATCCCGACCGGGTCGGCAGTGTGGATCTCGATGCGCTGGAGGCTGAGGTCGAAACCATTCTCGGCGATTCCGTGGAGAGAGGCCGGGCCCGTCTGGCCGCCACACGCCCCCAGCGCGAGGCGCTGCGCGCGGCCGGCTATCTCTTCGACATGACACAGTCGCTTGACCGCGCTGACTCCGAGGTGACACGCACGCTCGCCTCCGGAGACCTGACTGGGGCCTGGCGGGCGCTGAGGCCAGCGCTCGCGGTGCTCGACGAGACGGGCCTCGAGCAATGGGATCCGTCTCAGATCCGCGAGGTCGCCGAGGTCGATCAGATGCTCACCGACACGCTCGAGGAGGTGCGCACATGCCACTTCCCTGGACGCGCGGAGGCGCTGGTGGCCGCGCAGGGCTGGCGGCACGACGCGCAGGAGAGCATGGCGCAGGGCGAGATCGATGCGGCCCGCCGCCGCCTGGCCCAGGCCAACGATCACCTGCAAGAGATTCTCCGCCACGCCAATGCGCCGGCGGCCGTGGCGAGCCTCCCGCCGCCCACACCGGCCGTCGCCCCCGACACTGAGACCCGGATCGAGGTCACCCAGCTGAGCGACGCCAACCCCTCTCCCTCCACGGAGGCGGACGCCGGCAGCGTCAGCGAGCTCCTGCACTGGGGGACGGAGCTCTTCCGGCGCGGCAACTACGTGGGGGCGCGCCGCGTCTACCGCCGTGCGCGGGAGATGGAGTCGCAGGGCTATCTGGCCTGGTTCGGCGAGGGGCAGGCCGCCTTCGCCGTGGGCGACTACCGCGGTGCGAGCCGCCTGATCCGTGAGGGGCTGAATCTCTTCCCGATGTGGACGGACGTGGAGATCAATCGCCGCGACTTCTATGATGTGGTGAGCGACTACGACGCCCAGCTCAACCTCGCCGAGCTCCATGTGCGGCAGTTCGGGGGAGACACCGCGGCTCTCTTCTGCCTCGGCTACAACCTCTACCACGACGGAGCGCTGGGCAACGCCGCGTCGCTCCTGGCGCAGATCCCCCCGGGCGCGCCCGAGTTCAATGCCGCCCAGCACTACCTCAACGCGATCTCGATGCGATGATCCCGGGGCGGGCCATGGCGCTGGCGGCGCTGGCAGCCCTGATGGCTGCCCTTGCGCCGGGGCACCGGGCCGCCGAGGGGGAAGAGGTGCCCCTCGCCGTCGCACTCACCGCCGGCCCCGTGGTGGACGACCTCGCCGCGGTGCGGCTGATCGACGCGCTGGCGCGGGCCGTGTCCGCTCTCAGCGAGACTCAGGGGCGATTCGACACCGCGGCGTCACAGCTCGAGGAGGCGGCTGAGGTGGCCCGCGGGCATCTGCATGATGATGATGCGCTCCGGGGAGTTCCCCCTCCGCTCAGCGGTCTGACGGTGGTTGAGATCTCGGAGACGCTTCAGATGTGGCGGCCCAGATTGCGATGGGAGGGGAAGGGCTCAGCCCGCGGCGGGACGCTGTGATGTCACAGCGGGCATCATCTCCGCGCGGACCTCGCGGAGAATGCGCTCTCGCACCTCGGCGAAGTCACCCAGGATGTAGCAGCCCGCAGCGCTCGGATGGCCTCCACCGCCGAGGCGCTCGGCGATCCGGTCCACCCGGTGTGTCCCTCGTGAGCGCAGTCCCGCGCGGGCTCCGCCCTCGGCCAGCTCGTGGATGAGCACGGAGACCTCGACCCCCTCGATCGATCGCATCTCGCCGACAAGCCCCTCGGGCTCGTTGATCTCGCCACCGCCCCGCTCATAGAGCTCCTGGGAGATCTCCGACCAGCACAGGCGTCCGCCGAACTCGAAGTGGAGGTGGCTGAGGACCTGCCCCTTGATCAGCAGCGTGTCGCGCGAGAGCGAGTCGTAGAACTCCTCACCCACCCAGGCGGGATTGGCCCCCCGACGCACGCACTCGGTCGCCACCTCGAAGGTCCTCAGCGTGGTGTTGCCGTATTTGAAAGAGCCGCTGTCGGCCATCACCGCCAGGTACAGGCAGTTGGCGATGTCCGGGCTGAAGGGGACCCCGAGGTCGTTGAGGAGATCGAAGATCATCTCGCCCACGGCGGCGGCGCCGGTGTCGACCCAGTTGATGTCTCCGAAGTGATCGTTGGAGATGTGGTGATCGATGTTGAGCACGAGTCCCCTCGGCTCGAAATCTCCCCCGGGGCGAGTGAGGCCCCCACAGTCGCAGTAGATGGTGACCTCGGGCTCAAAGGCCGGATCGATCTCCGACTCGATCTGGTCGAGACCGGGTAGGAAGCGCAGTGAAGGGAGAATCGGCCCTGCCGTCCAGATGCGGACCGTTTTGCCCATGGCCCTCAGGCCCAGCCCCAGGGCGATCTGAGAGCCGAGGCAGTCGCCATCGGGGCGTGTGTGGCCCACGATCAGGAAGAATCTGTGACCTCGGATCGCCTCACCGATCTGACGCCTTCGGACTTGGAGATCATTGGCGGATGGTGAGTTGGTCACTGATGGCTCCTGCGGGGTCGCGGGGTTGCGGGGGTCAAACGCGACATGATACCCGCGGCCGATGATGAGTCAATTGTTTTGCGCCGTGAGGGTTTGAATTGACACATCACTCCCGGGGAAGTTTCACTGGGTTGTCTGGATGCACAGGGCAAATCGTCCCGTGGGGCGATGGTGACCCGGTGAGGGGACTTGCCGCAGCGAATGGGGGTCGCGATGGCGAATCTCAAACGTGTTCTGCTTCTGACCGAGAATGAGAAACTCCGGTCGTACATGA
This sequence comes from Candidatus Sumerlaeota bacterium, assembly GCA_016928695.1. GTDB lineage: Bacteria > Sumerlaeota > Sumerlaeia > JABWBI01 > JABWBI01 > JAFGKF01. The sequence continues at coordinate 19,971 of JAFGKF010000040.1, forward strand.
TGCCTCTCTCGCAGTGGCTGGAGCTGCACGCCCCGCTCAAGCCGATCGAGGGGCTCGAGCACATCCACACGCACAGTCCGGACATCTTCGTTCTCGACTCCAAGGCGCTCACCCCCATGGTCAACGCGCTGCTGACCACCATTCGCCAGATGCCCCGCTACGAGACCGTCCCCCTCATCATGCTGGGGGAAGCCCCTCAGGCCCGGCGGTTCCACTGCAACCACCGGGTCACGGGCACGCTCAATCTCAGGCGGCTCGAGCAGAAGATCGCCGAGCTGCTGGAGATCCGATTGGTCGGCCGCGGGTCCCACGGCCCGCATCACGGCTCCATCTACTGACGGCATCAGCCCGTCGACTCGACGAGCTGGTCGAGCACCTGCTTCGCCTCCTCGAGCGCCACCGGCTCGCTGCGCGTCGAGGCCAGCGCCATCAGCTGAAGAACAGCCCCCTTGAGCTCGCGCACGTTCGCCGTGCAGCACTCCGCCACGAGGCTGACCACCTCATCGGTCAGCGCCGCGTCGCCGGTCGCCCCCGCGGCCTGGCGGACGATGGCCATGCGGGTCTCGATGTCCGGGGGCTGCACGTCGACGATCACCCCGGCGCCGAAGCGCGAGCGCAGGCGCTTCTCGAGGTAGGTCATCTCCCGCGGCGGCCGGTCGCTGGTGATGACGATCTGCTTGCGGGCCTGATGCAGGGTGTTGAACAGGTGGAAGAACTCCTCCTGCGCACGCTCCTTGTTCGCGAGGAACTGGACGTCGTCGATCAGGAGAACGTCGACGCGCCGATGGTGAGCGCGGAACTCGTTGATCTGGTTCTTCTGGATCGCCTCGATCAGCGCGCTGATGAACTCCTCGACCGACGTGAACAGCACGCGGAGCTTCGGGTGGCGCTGGGCGATGTGGTTGCCGATGGCGTTGATCAGGTGCGTCTTGCCCAGCCCGACGTCCGAGTAGAGGAAGAGCGGGTTGTAGGCCTCCGCCGGGTTCTCGGCCACCGCCTTGCAGGTGGCGTGCGCGAAGTTGTTGTGCTCACCGATGATGAAGGTCTCGAAGGTGTAGTCGGGCACCAGGCGCCAGCCCGTCGTCTCGCCGGGTTCGGGTTCGACCTCGGCGCCGCCGGCGCGCCCCACCCTTGCCGACAGGCTCCTGTCGACCAGCGAGGAGAAGCGGCGGAATGACTCCAGAGCCCCACTGTGGTCACCCCGGGCGGTGAGCACCTCCCCACGCCAGCGGTGCCACAGCGGCAGGTCGGCGTCGAAGGCCTCGAAGCGATCGAGGCACTGAAGCGCCTCGTCGAACGCCTCGCGGGCGATCAGCGCCTGCATCAGATTCTCGACGGAGGACTGCATCGCCGCGCCGCCGCCCCGGCTCAGCTGGCAGGTGATCAGTGCCTGGTGATAGGGGACCACCTCGGGGCGGAGGTCGACGACCTCCTCCCAGGCGGTCACGGCCTGGTCGATCTCCCCGTCGTCTGCCAGCATCTGGGCGAGAATGGCGAGCTGCTCGACCGCCTCGTCGTTGCGCAGCTGTGAGCGGTGCAGGTCGACGAGCCGGCGACGCGCCTGCAGGTGATGGGGATCGATCTCGAGCAGGCGGTCGAGCTCGGCGATCTCCTCCTCGACGAGGTCCTCGTCTGCGCATGCGTGGGCGCGCTCCCACAGAAGCGCCACCCCATCCTGGGTCCGCCCGCGGGCGACCAGCAGATCGAGCAGGCCATCGCGGGCCTCGAGGTTCTGGGGCCCGGTGCTCAGCATGTCGCGGAGGAGCTCCTCGGCCACTGTGTCCTCACCCACCGAGCGGTGGAGCGAGGCGAGAGCGAGGCGCTCGCGCATGGCGGCCTCGGTGTCGCCCAGGCGCTCGAGGGCTCGGATCACCTCGCTGCGGAGAGGTCGATCGTCGGGCGCTCGCTCGAGAAGAGTCGCAATCAGCTCATGAGCCTCGGCCGACGCACCGCGGTCGACTGCCTCGCGCAGCAGAGCCATCCCCGCCTCCCGCGCCTCCTCCCGGCGTCCGGCGCTGAGCTGGAGGGTCAGGCGGATCCGCTGCCACTCCCACTCACCGGGGAGAAGAGCGGCGACCTGCTCGGCCAGGGCCAGCGCCGTGTCGAAGTCTCTCTCGGCGGCGAGCTCGTCGATGAGCACGCGCCCCAGCTCCGCGGCCTCCTGCGCCTCGCCCAGCTGCACGTGGCACTGGAGGAGCAGATGGCGCACCACGGGCTCCGGGGTCTCGGTCGAGAGAAGCGGCATCAGCGCCTCACGGCACTTCTCCCACTGCCTCTGCGCGTAGAAGCGCTCGGCCATGTGGAAGCGCAGCCTCTGCGCCTGTGTGGCATCACCCACTTGCTCGTGGCACTCGACGAGCCTCCGGGAGAACCGTGTCTCGTCCGGCTCGGACTCGTGGAGCTGGGTGAAGATCCCCAGCGCCTGCTCCCAGTTCTCGTGAGAGACATAGGTCTCGCCGAGCTGGGTCAGCAGGCGGCGGCGCTCGGTGATGTTGCTCGCGGTCGGTCCATACTGGGCGAGGATCTCCAGCGCCGCGGTGTTCTTCGGATCGACGGCGAGCCAGCGCTGCGCCAGCCGCACCTGCGCCTCGATGTCACCGGAGCTCTGGGCCTGGGCCATCGCTGTCTGGAGCGCCTCGAGTGCCTCCTCGGGTCTCTCCGCCTGGCCCCAGAGGTCCGCCAGAAGCAGTGTCGACTCGATCGTCAGCGCCTCGCCCTGGCTCGCGCAGCCCCGCAGGAACTTCGCCGCCTCGGCTGGGCTGCGGTTGATCTTCAGGTAATTGACGGTCGAGTTCAGCAGGCGCCGCGCATCCGCCGAGCGCTGGAGCTGGTTGAGCAGCCCGTGCTGCGCCTGGGCGATGTCGACCGCCGCGGGATCGATGGCCAGCGCCTGCTCCCAGGCCTCACATGCCTCCTCCAGTCGCCCCATGGTCAGGAGATCCATGCCCGCCTGCTCGAAGAGGGTCAGTGCCCCCTCCGTGTCGCCCATCTGCTGGCGGCACTTGCCCTGCACCACGCGCCAGCGCGGCTCGCTCGGCTGCCACATCGCCATGCGGTCGTAGAGCGGTTCGCTGGTGCTCCACGCCCCCGCCGCGTCGCAGTGCTTGGCCAGTCCCAGCAGCGTGTGAATCGCGCGGTCGACCTCGCCCGCCTCGAACTGGCACTGGGCCATCGCCTCGATGTGCTCGGGCGTGCTCGTGTCGTGCGGCACCCCCTCGAGGTAGCGGAGCGCCTCGGCGTGGTTGCCGGCCTCGCGGCAGAGAGTCGCCAGCTTCAGCGCGGTCGCCCGCGTCGCCTGCTCATCGCCCTGGGCCTCGGCGATCCGCCAGATCCGATCGTGGATCTCGACCTCGCCCGGCAGGTAGTGGGCCAGCAGCTCCAGCGCCTCGCGGGCGAGGCCGTACTCCGCGTCGCCGATCCAGCCGTCGATGATTTCGAGCACCTCGCGGAAGAGATCGGGGCTCAGGCCGTCCTCGATCGCCGTCTCGATGAACGCCTGGCGGAAGTCCACCCGTGTCGGGTCGAGCTCGATCATCGCCCGGTGGCACTCCAGAGCCGCCTCGAGATCGCCGGCACTTCGCGACTTCTCGAGCCTCTCCTCCAGCGACTGGATCGCCTGATCGGACTGGCCCATCTGACACATCACCTGAGTGATGAAACCGGTCAGGTCGAGCCCCGCTGGGGCCACGGGCTCTGCGGCCCGGTAGAGGTTGAGCGCCGACTCGAAGTCGCCGAGGCTCTCCGCCCGCTCCGCGCGGGCCACGAGCGCCTCGAACAGGGCGTTGACACCCGCCGAGGAGGCCCGGCTCGGATCGATCATCGCCTTGAGAAGGGGCAGGATGTCCTTCACCGACTTCGCACTCTCGCAGTGGCGGCGGAAGAAGGCCTGCGCCGTCGTGATCCGGCCCCTGTCCAGCGCCAGACGCGCGATCCGCGGATGGAGGTCGGCCAGCGCCGACTCGCGCGCGAGGTGCTCGAGGCAGGTCGCATGACCGATCAGCGCATCGAGATGATTGGGATTCTCGGCGAGAATGGTGCGGAAGATCTCGTTGGCCTCGTCCCACTGCTCCTCATCCAGGAGCGCCTTGGCCTGGGACAGAGGATCAGCCGGCCTCTCCGGCTCCTCCTCTGCAGCGGCAGCACCGGGCTCCGCCTCGAGCGCCTCGGGTTTCGCCTCGACAGTCGGAATTTTCCCCTCGTCGACCCTGATCTCCCTCTCCTCCTCAGGGCGCTCCGCCTCGATGGCCTCCTCTGCCTCCGATGGCTCGACGGCCGCCTCCGGCTCACCCTCGGGCAGGTTGTCCCAGTCGACCGAGATCGGCAGATGGGTCAGCAGCTCGCGCATCGCCTCGCGGCGGTCGATGCGCTTGGTCTTCGCGAAGAGATCGATCAGGTCTCCCCCCTGGTTGCCGGGGCACAGTGAATAGGAGCAGCGGTACTGCTTGCTGTCGGGATCGATGATCAGCGTCCGGAACACCAGCTCGCCGTGGATCGGGCAGAAGGACTTCACGCAGCTCTCCTGCACCATGATCGTGTCCGTGCGGTAGTCGATGATCCGGAGCACCTCCTTCGCACTGAGGTGCTGCTGAATCTGATCGGCGACGTTGTCGAGGGAGGGGGCCATCGGTCACTCCGGGGGACGTGGGGATGGGGGGGCCTCCGCGCGGATCTGGAGAGAGAAGTCCAGGGCCGGGGCGCTGTGCGTCAGGCGACCGATCGAGATGCGATCGACCCCCAGCCGGGCCAGGGGGGCGATGTCTCTCTCACCGATGCCGCCGGAGACCTCCACCTGGGCGCGTCCGGCGATGAGCTGGACGGCCCGGGCGATCTGGCGGCGCGTCATGTTGTCGAGAAGAATCACGTCGACGGGAAACGCGAGGGCCCCGCGCACCTCGGCCAGGCTGCGCGCCTCCACGATCACCCCGCACCGGGGGCGGGGGGAGCGGAACACCCTCTCGAGGGCCTGGGCTGTGCCGCCGTTCGCGTCCACGTGGTTGTCCTTGACAAGGATCATGTCGGCCAGGCCCCAGCGGTGATTCACTCCACCGCCTGCGGCCACGGCCTCGCGCTCGAGATCGCGCCAGAGCGGCGTCGTCTTGCGCGTGTCGAGGATCTTCGTCCGTGTCCCCGCGCAGGCCGCGACGCACCGGGAGGTCAGCGTCGCCACCCCCGAGAGATGGGTGAGCAGGTTGAGGGCCACTCGCTCGGCGCGCAGGATCGCCCCGAGTCGGCCTGTCACCCGCGCCACGATCTCACCGGGGTGCACCGGCATTCCGTCCGCGGTCTCCGCCGCGATCTCCACCCTCTTATCGACCAGGCGCAGGACCGCCTTGAACGCTTCCAAACCCGCCAAAACACCGCTCTGCTTGACCACCAGACAGGCGGTCGCACGCTGCCCCGGGGGGATGGTTCGACCGGTCGTCACGTCATCGAACGCGCGGTCCTCGTCCAGGGCCATCAGGAGCCTCTGGCGGAGGGTGGGAAAACGGCGGGAAGCCATGGCAAGTCACCTCAGGGAGATTGTCAAAACAGGGTTTAGCCGTTTTGCGGTGGAGACACAAGCGGACGTTTCAGCGCGGCCCCCAATTGACAGCTGCTGCCGCATGGCTCAGGCTGAATCCGGGTGAGCACCGCGGTGAAGTCCTGCATCCCAGCTGTCATTCCAGCTCTGCTTCTGGGTCTCTCGGACGCTCTGCCCGCCACCGATCTGCTGGTGCCAGATCAGTTCGAGACGATCCAGGAGGCGATCGACGCTTCGGAGGATGGGGATCGGATTCTCATTGGACCTGGAGTGCACCGTGAGCACCTGATGATTGATCACAGGGAACTCACTCTGGAACCGATTGACTCGAGCACAAGTGTCAAAATCATCTCCCCAGATGAGTTCGGGCCACCCTTTGTCGCCTTGCAAGTGAACAATGGAGCCCGGGTGACTCTGAGGAGGCTCCGGATTGTCGGAGCTGGAAATACACTCGAAGCCCAGGATGGCCACATAGCCATCGGGTGCACCGACTCTGAGATCACAGTGCTCAATTGCGAGATTGAGGGGGGATATGGTCTGTCAGGTGAGCCCGCGATTCATCTCACAGGTCAAGCCACCGCTGTTGTCATGTCAACGCCGAGTAGAAATGTCCGCTTTCTCGCCGTATAGAAATGTCCGCTCTGGGCGGCGGGGAGTTGCGGCCTCAGGCGCGGGGGGGGCGGCGGTGTGGTGCGAAGGGCTCAGCGGAGCGAGAATCATTGCATGTGAAGTGACAGGAGGACATGGGGGACCTGCGAGTTTTGACTTCCCAGATGCCCCGAGGGGTGGGGACGGAGGTCCTGGAATTCGTCTGGAGAGCAGTTCATCCCTTCAGATCAGCGACAGCCCTGTTCGAGGCGGCAATGGTGGCTGGGGCGGATACATCATAGACGGTCTTCCACATCGGAGATCGGAGGAGATCGGCCCACCTGGGCTGGGGGCACCTGCTCTTGTGGCGGTTGAACACAGTCACATCACATCGGTGGCCTCATCGTATGAGGGCGGAATTCAGGGAGGATCGGCCACACCAGAGGTCACAGCCGCTCCGATCTCTCTGGAGTGCGGATCTGTCTGGCTCCTCGACGCTCCCCTGATGGCCAATCTTCTGGTCGGACTGGACACACTGCCTGCCTCATTGGAGGCGGTGACTGAGACAAACTGCGATGACGTCTACGACGTGGCCGACATCGTCGGCATGATGGCGCACCTGGAACAGGATTCCTTCGAGCCGGATGACTCACCGCAGCAGGCCACAGCGATCGCGTCAGGAGAGACCATTCACTTCCGCACTGTCGCGCCAGCAGGTGACATGGACTGGACAGAGTTCACGCTCGCCGAACCAGCCTCCGTCATCACCCACGCTCTGAGTTCCTATCCACCTCTGGATCTCCGATTGGTGCGCGTCTCTGGGGAAAATCAGGAGGTTCTGGCTGCGAGCACAAGCACCGAGGCGGTGGTCACGGCGAATCTCGGCGCTGGAGACTAGAACTGGTTTCACAACCCTGTTCTCGGGGCCGTCACGGTTCTTGCGGTGCAAGAACGCGCGCCGGCCCCAAATCCTTTGGACA
>JAFGKF010000305.1 GCA_016928695.1 Candidatus Sumerlaeota bacterium
ACCAGGCGCTGATGACCGCCATGGGACATCGCGGCTCGAAGACGCTCTTCTTTCTTCTCTCGAAGCGCGTGCCGTTGGCCGAGCTGCGATCGCTCACCCGCCCGTGGAGCGATCCGCAGCGCGCCCTCGCCGCGCAGGCGGTGCTGCTCCACGTGGCGAACCTCGTGCCCGCACGAAAGGATGCCGATCCCTCGTGGGACGACGAGACGATGGCGTATCTCGACGCCATCCACCGCGTCTGGGCCGAGCTCGGGGGCCACTTCTCCGACCGGATCATTCCCCCCACACGCCAGTGGCACCGCGGGATGCGGCCCACGGCCTTCCCCTCGCGCCGCATCGCGGGGATCAGCCACGTCGTCACGGACGAGTGGACACACGGAGGCGTGTTCAGGGCACTGGCGCGTCGCTGCCGCGATTTCGCAGACGATGAGCTCAGCGAGAAGACGCTCCGAACCCAGATCAAGACTCTCGAGTCGCTCATCGCCTGCGAGGCGCCGGGCGATCACTGGGCGCGGCGCCACACGATCGGCGGCAAGCGGCTCGAGAGCCCCTCGCGCCTCATTGGCCAGGCGCAGGCCAGGTCCGTGATCTTCAATGCGCTGCTCCCGCTTGTGCTTCTCCATGCCCGGGCCAACCGCGACCGCCCGCTCGCCAAGTGGGCCCAGAGCGCCATCCGTCACTTCCCCGCGCTCGCCGAGAACACCGTCACTCGCTTCATGAAGTACCGCGTCTTCGGCACGGCCGATCCCCCGCCCTCTCTCTTCCGCCGCGAGTTCCGCCACCAGGCGCTGTTCCACATTTTCACCGCGTGCTGCGATCACTCGACCACGAGCTGTGAGCGGTGCGCGTTCTTCAGTCGGTTGAAGAGCTGAGACTGTCCACGAATGACACGAATATCACGAAGGGACCTGGGAATTGGGTTTTCCATTCGTTGAATCCGTGTGATTCGTGCACAGAGATCTGTGCTCTGCTTGGAGCCGGTCACAGCGCCCCGGTCAGGGGCTCGGCTGCTGCTCTCCACCGAGGATCGCCATCGGCCCGGCCATCAGGGCCGAGGCCACCTCAGCCATGGACTCGGAGACAAGCGTCACGACCATGGTGATCAGCTGCCTCAGCTCCTGCGCTGTCAGATCGATGCGAAAGCCCGTCTCACTGAACTGCGGTTGGAGAGCGCTGATCAGTGCGTTGACCACCTGCGTGTTCGAGTGGGTCAGCGCCGGGAGATCCTGTGAGGAGCGCCGTGCATCCGCGCTGCTGGCTCTCTGCTGCAGGAGACCGGTGGCGACGGACCAGGAGCTCTGGAGCTGGCCCACATGCGCTGGATCCGATAGCTCCGCACGGACGCTGATCAGGAGGTTGCCCCCCAAGCGGACCGAGCCCCCGATCCAGCGCAGCTGGGTGAGGACCTCCGCGACCGTCCTCGCCTCGACGCGCATGGCGATGTCGGAGTTGGAGAGCTCCTCCCCCTGGCTGAAGGCGTTGATCATCGCCATGACCGTGTCGCGCGTCTGGACATTGGGGACGAAGGCCCAGAAGAGTGCCTGGTCAGTCCCGATCGCGACGGCGGCCGCATGGAAGCGCTCCTGACGCGAGGGAGACCAGCCGATGTCCGGGGGCATCGCCATCCCCGATCGGCAGGCGACGATCCACTGATCGATCCGGTCGTCATCTGCGATCTGCTCGACCACGCGCGTCTGCGGCATCCGCGGGATGAGCTGCACGAGTGTCTGCTGAACCCATGCGGCGTCGATGCCCGGTGGGACAGGTGCCAATGCAAAGACGCGGATGCCCTGTCCGCTCTCCGGCGGACTGGTCATCGCGATCGCGGTGACATAGGGGACCCCCTGGATCGCGAGCGCCTGGGGCACGACCGACATCGCCTGCGCCATGGTGATCGCCTGGCGGTGCCTCTGGGCGAGCTCCTCGGCCGCCTCCTGCGACAGGCCTCGCTGCAGAGCCGGGATGTCGATGATGGCATTGATCGAGTCGGTGAGCGCCGGCCCCGTGATCTCCCTGAGATTCACGAAGGCAGCGAGGACGGTGTCCTCGCTGAAGAACGCCGTCGGAAACTGGGAGTCCTGAGCCCCCAGGCTCTGTGTTGAGAACACCGACGCTGCCACCAGGGCAGCACAGACCGCGAAAGATCGCATTGTCCCTGATCCCTTTCTGAGCGCTGAGCCCCTCCTGGCCCCAGCCCCCCATGATGGTGCACAGACTTTAGTCATCCGTTTCGCGACTGTCGAGACCCTTCGGTCCATTCGTTGAATTCGGATACAGATCCTCTGTTCACTTGGCTCTTGCGCGGCAGCGCCCGCCGGTGTGACAAACCCCGACTGCCATGCCCCTGACCGCATTCCCGCCCGCGCTTCTCTCGCTCCCGATCCTCTCGGGAATCGCGTTCGCCTTCATCGGCATCGCCTACCGCCGCGGGCAGCAGAGGGGGCTCACGGCGCTCCACATCGTTTTCCACATGGGTCTCTGGGGGGCGGTCTTCTTCGCCCTGGGAACGGGCCCGGAGAGATGGACCGAGGCTCCCATGATCATCCTCACCCTGGGCCTCGTGGGAGGGATCACCCAGTGGCTGACCGCGATCCTGATCGGATGGGCGCTCCGGCTCGGTCCCCTCTCGCCGATGTGGTGCGCCCTCAACCTCACCTTTCTTCCTGTCACACTCCACTCCGCAGTGATGTTCCATGAGCCTGTGCCCCCCGTGAAGATCGCCGGGCTCGGGCTCGCCGTCGCCACTGTGATCCTCGCCTCCCTCCGCACCCGCGACCCGGAGGATGAACCGAGTCAACTGGTCTCCGCGCCGCTCTACGGCCTCCTGCTCGTCGCGCTGCTGCTCTTCAACAGCGTGATGCACGTCTCGATCAAGCACCTGGGGACGGTCGAGATCTCAGAGGGCGAAACTCTGATGACGGCATTCGGCCCTGTGTTCTTCACCTGCCTCTATGTGGCACTGCTGATCCCCATCGCCGTGCAGCACGCGCTGCAGCGGGACCGGCGGGCCCTCAGCCGAAGGGGATGGGTGTGGGGAAGCGTGGCGGGGATCGGGTCGATCGGCGGCGTGGGCTTCCTGGCGCTCAGCGCATCACTCCCCGGCGCGGTGGTGTTCACACTGAGCGCGGTGTTCTCGATCCTCGGAGCCGGGATCGCGTCGGTCACTCTCTTCGGAGAGCAGGCGAACCGCATCTGGTTCGCCATGATGGGCGCTGCCGTGGCGTCAGTGGTGCTGGTCAGTCTCTGATGCGGGGCACCTCAGCCCCCTGCTCTCACTCCCGCTGCCCTCGCTGAGCTCTGCCCGACGCCGCGAAGGCCCGGCTGGCCGCGCGGCCGTCATCAGTGCCGTCGACCAGTGCCGCCAGACCCTCGACGTTGTGATAGCCCTGCCCCGAGGCCACGCGGCGCCCGTCGATGTGGACGATCAGCGCGGGGAGAGCCTCGACGCCGAGCCGCATCGCCATCGCGCGGCCGCGTTCGGCATCGATCTGAACCACCACGGTCCGACCCTGTCGCTCCTGGGCAAAGGCCTGCAGAGGCTCACGCAGCCTGTTGCTGGCGGGATCCCCCTCGCGTGTGAAGACGGTGAGCACAGGGGCGCGCGCATCCATGAGGATGCGCTGATACTCGGTGTCGTCGGTGACCGCACGGACGCTCCCTGTCGCCTCGAGGTCGTTGTGGACATGCGAGGGGCCGGGGTGCCCTCTCAGCAGGTCCGGGATTCCCGTCATCGGGATCACGAGGCCTCCGATGCCCCCCAGCCCCACACCGAACATCACCATCAGGGGCACAGCGGCCAGCGGGGACTCGCGGTTTCCCCAGCGCACCAGCAGGCTGATCACCAGTGCCACGGCGGCGCCGACTCCCACACCGATGAGAATGCTCTGAATCATGGCAGCCTCCTGCCGTGTGCGGCTTCCACCCAGGGAATTCCATCGTCACATGGGGGTCAGTCCCTTGAGTGGTGAGCGGTCATGGCCGCCGCCGCCTCTGCTGACGCAGTGATGGTTCACATGGGATCAGGCCCCGGCCTTCCTCGGAGACCTCGGCCCCAGCGCCAGAGTGCCCCGATCTGCGCGACCAGTTCCCCCGCATGGACAGCGATCGGGATCAAGTCCTGACACTCCAGGAGTTCGAGGCGGGCGCCGCGCAGTTCCGGGAGCGAATTCTCTCCGCCGTCCGCGCCACCCGAAATCCCAATCGCCGCCCCCCTCCGCTCCGTCCCCAGACGCCCCGCTGAGCCCCTCGGCCACCGCCGAATTCCCGCTGACGATTCCTGTGGACAGTGCGATCTGACAGATCCAGGGTCCGCCCCATTGTTCGAGGCGCAATGGTGTCGGGTCCGATGCGAATTTTCATCTCCGTTGACATGGAGGGCGTGGCCGGTGTGGTCGACGAGACCCACTGGGTCCTGGGCCAGCCCAACTACCCCCGCGCCTGCGACCTGATGGTGGGCGAGGCCAACGCCGCCATCGAGGGCGCGGTCGAGGCGGGGGCGACTGAGATCGTCGTCAACGACTCGCACCACTTCGGCATCAACCTCGACGCGGCGAAGCTCCACCCGGCGGCGAAACTCGTCAGCGGGCGCATCCGGCCGCTGTCGATGTGCCAGGGCCTCTGCGAGGGGCTCGACGCGGCGATGTTCATCGGCTACCACGCCGGGCGCGGTGCGCTGCACGCCTGCCTCGATCACACCTACACCGCCGCCCTGCACGAGGTGAGGCTCAACGGCCGCCCGGTCAACGAGGCCCACATCAATGGACTCGTCGCCGGGCACTTCGGAGTGCCGCTGGTGCTCGTCTCGGGTGACCAGGTGCTGCGCGAGGAGATGCTCGCGTGGAATGACCAGATCGTCTGCACCGTGGTCAAGGAGTCCATGGGGCGGCAGGCGGTCAAGAGCGTGCACCCGACGGTGGCCCGCGAGATGATTCAGCGGGATGCCGCGAGAGCCCTGGGCATGGCCCGGGAGATGCCCGCGCTGACGCTCATCCCCCCGCTGACTCTCGAGATCACCCTGGAGAACCCCCAGATGGGGGATATCCTCGAGCGCGTCGTCGCCGTCGAGCGAACGGCCGCGCGCGAGGTGCGGGTCGAGGCGGACGATATGCTGACCCTGTTCCGCCACTTTCTGACCATCATGACCATGGCCGGGACGGTGCGCTGACCCGCCGGCCGATCAGCGATCAACCCACGAGGATGGAGGCGATGACCATGATCATCGGAGTGCCAAAGGAGATCAAAGAGAACGAATACCGCGTGGCGCTGACGCCTGCCGGGGCGCATGCGCTCACCAAGCGACGCCACACGGTGCTGGTGGAGAAGGGCGCGGGCCTGGGATCGGGATTCGCCGATTCGGAGTACCGCGAGGCCGGGGCGAAGATCGTGTCCGACATCGAGACGGTCTGGCGCCGATCCGAGATGATCATGAAGGTCAAGGAGCCGCTGCCCGTCGAGCACCCACGCATCCGCGAGGGGCAGATCGTCTTCACCTACTTCCACTTCGCGGCGGATGAGAGGCTGACCAAGGGCGTTCTCAAGCGGAAAGCCATCTGCATCGCCTACGAGACCGTCGAGAAGACCGACCGCTCACTGCCGCTGCTCACGCCGATGAGCGAGGTCGCCGGCAAGCTCTCCGTCCAGGAGGGCGCCAAGTTCCTCGAGGCCCCCATGGGCGGACGCGGCGTTCTCCTCGGCGGCGTGCCGGGCACCCAGCCCGCCCGCGTGCTCGTCATCGGCGGGGGCGTCGTCGGCACCGCCGCGGCGAAGGTCGCCGCCGGCATGGGCGCCGAGGTGACGATCATGGATGTCAACCTCGACCGCCTGCGATACCTCGACGACGTGATGCCCGCCAACGTCACGACGCTGATGAGCAACCCCTACAATGTCGCCGCCCGTGTGCAGTTCGCCGACCTCGTCGTCGGCGCCGTGCTCGTCGTCGGCGCGAAGGCCCCGCGCCTCGTCACCAAGCGGATGCTCAAGACCATGAAGCCCGGCTCCGTGATCGTCGACGTCGCCATCGACCAGGGCGGGTGCTTCGAGACCTCCAGGCCGACCACGCACGCCAAGCCCACCTACGTCGTCGACGGCGTCGTCCACTACTGCGTCGCCAACATGCCCGGCGCGGTGGCGCGCACCTCGACGTACGCGCTGACCAACGCCACGCTGCCCTACGCCATCGAGATCGCCGGCAAGGGTTTCCCCCGCTGCTGCAAGGAGAACCGCGAGCTGCTCCTCGGCCTCAACATGTGCGACGGGCACATCACCTTCGAGGCCGTGGCCAAGGCCTTCGGCCTCCCCTTCACCCCCGCGGAGAAATTCCTCGGGAAGCGGTGAGGCCTCGACTCACTGAAATGAGCACATGAGAAGAGGGTCCGGGAGTTCGACTCCCGGACCTTTCCTTTTCATCTCGCCAGGGAACCTCAGTCAACCAGCCGCAGATTGTAGTCGGCCACGATCCCATCGTTGCCCGCCTCCTCGACCACGGCCGGAAGATCCACGACACGATTTCTGATAAATGCGACAAGGGCGCTGTTGGGTGTGGGGGCGTCTAAAGAGCACAGATTCCCTTGCCAGATTTGCCAGAGGTGTACAGATTGTGAGTGAATCTGAAGAGGTTTGCAATGAGTGGGCAGCAACTGGAGAAGCATCGGCTCTATGTGGATGAAGTGGGAAACTCCGATCTGGGTGCATCGGAGAATCCAAATCATCGCTATCTCAGTCTGACAGGAGTGGCGATCAGTCTTTCCCATGTGAGGGATGTGCTTCATCCATCGTTGGAGTCGCTCAAACAGCGGTTTTTCCATTCCCACCCTGACGAACCTGTGATTCTCCACCGCAAAGAGTTGGTCAACAAGCGCCACCCGTTCGAGGCCCTCCGGGATCCGAGGGTCGAGACTGCATTCAACTCCGAACTGCTCCAGCTGTTGAGAGAGCTTGAGTACATGGTCATCACAGTTGTGATCGACAAGTTGGAGCACAAACGGAAGTACACCGTCTGGCAAATCGATCCCTACCACTACTGCCTGCGAGTGCTCGTGGAGCGCTTTGTGCGCTGGCTCGACGAAAGGAATGCTGTTGGAGATGTGATGGCGGAGTCACGTGGGGGCAAGGAGGACAGACGGCTGAAAGACTCATTTGTGAGAGTTGTCCGTGAGGGGACAGGGCCGGTGCCAGCTGAGCTGATTTCCCAAAGATTGACGAGCTGTCAGCTCAAAGTCGAGTCCAAGAGATCCAACATTGTCGGCCTGCAATTGGCAGACATGATTGCCCATCCCAGCCAGAGAGCGACGATGGCTCGTCACTTCAAAGAGGAGCTCCCGCAGAATTTTGGTGGTCGGATTGCCGAGATTCTTGAAGACAGAAAATACCGCTGCAGTCCTGGCGGTAAGATCGAGGGCTGGGGAAGAAAGTGGCTGCCTTGAACGAGTAAGGGCTCCCGTGGGAGCCCCCGAAGGCAATGCCTTCCACCTCCGGATCACCGGATTGGAAACATGAGATCACAGGGTGCAGTGGGTGTCAAGATCTCCCTGTGAGAAGAGGTGTCAGTGGCTCCCTCTCACCGCCTCGAACGCTGCGCGAGGAAAACCATCACCGCCTTCTGAGCGTGGAGGCGGTTCTCCGCCTCGTCGAAGACGACCGACTGCGGGCCGTCCATCACCTCATCGGTGATCTCCTCGCCGCGGTGCGCGGGGAGACAGTGGAGAACGAGCGCGCCCTCTTTCGCCCGCGCGAGCAGGTCGCGGTTGACCTGGTAGGGGGTGAAGATCCTCCGCCGCCCCTCGGCCTCGCTCTCCTGGCCCATCGAGGCCCACGTGTCGGTGAAGACGGCCTCGGCCCCCGCGACGGCCTCCCGGGGATCGCGCAGAACCCGGATCTCCGAGCCGGTCTCGACGGCGTCGGTCTGCGTCCTCTCGAGGATCTCGCCCTGTGGTTCGAAGCCCTCGGGCGTGGCGATGGCCATGTGCATCCCCAGCCGGGCGGCGAGCAGTATCCACGAGTGGCACACGTTGTTGCCGTCGCCGACCCACGCGATTCGCCGTCCCCGCAGCGAGCCCCAGCGCTCGCGCAGCGTCAGCGCATCGGCCAGGATCTGGCACGGGTGCTCGATGTCGCTCAGACCGTTGATCACCGGCACGTCCGCGTAGGCTGCCAAATCATCGACCGTTTTCTGCGCGAAGGTTCGCGCCATGATCAGGTCGACCCACCGCGCCATGCACATCGCGGCGTCGTACACGCTCTCGCGCTTGCCCAGCCCGATGTCCGAGGGCTGAAGGTAGATCGCGTGGCCGCCGAGCTGAACCATGCCCGTCTCGAACGTCACACGCGTCCTCAGCGACGGCTTCTCGAACACCATCGCCAGAACGCGGCCGCGCAGCAGGTGGTGCTCCTCTCGGCGCTTCGTCTTTGCCTTGAGGTCGATGGCCAGGGCGAAGACCTCCTCGATCTCCGCCGCGGTGAGGTCCTGGATGGAGCGCAGGTCGCGTTTCATGGGTCGACACCTCGTCGCGATGAGTTGAAAAACCGACCGTGGGTCCCTGATCTGGGAAAATCAAGAGGGGAAAGCCGAATCCCAGGAGGGGAAAAAAGAGGGGCGGGTGAAAAAATCCCTTGACAATGTATCATAGTCTGATACTTTGATGGCGAAATGCTCACCATCCACCTCAACTCGCCCCTCCCGCTCGCCGAGCAGATCCGGCTCGGAATCCGCCAATCCATCGCCTCCGGGGAACTGGCTCCGGGGGACTCGCTTCCCTCCGTGAGACAGCTGGCGGGCGACCTGGGGGTGAACTTCAACACGGTGGCGCGCGCCTATCGCGATCTGGAGCAGGAGGGGCTCGTGATCTCGCGTCGTGGGCGAGGGACGATGGTGGCCTCGGCGGGAGCCAAGGAGGCACCGCCGTCGCCCGATCTCGAACGTCACCTCGTCGAGGGGGTGGGCCGGCTGCTCGCTGATGCCCGCCTGGCGGGGCTCTCGCCTGAGTGGATGGAGCAGATCTTCCAGACCGAGATGGCCAAGCTCT
>JAFGKF010000306.1 GCA_016928695.1 Candidatus Sumerlaeota bacterium
ACCGGGGGTTTCGCTTCGCTCCACCCCCGGCTACTCTCTCACGCCCTGCCAGGGCGTCTGGAGGATGAAAACCATTGAACGGTGATGCATGCCGTGCCCCTACAGGACCAGACAAGCTCTCCCGTTGTCTCTGCAGATCTCGGGGCCGGGGGGGATTGCATCTCGAGCAGCGCAGAGAGTTCTCATCCCAGAGGTGATCTGAGGCACTGACTCCCATGCTCGAGGATCCCCAGTTCCTCTCTCTCGCGCTGAGCGCCACCGCGATCTTCGCGCGGGTGACCCTGATCTTCGCGTTCATGCCGCTTCTGGGCGAGGCGTTCATGCCGGTGCGGGTTCGGATCCTCCTGTGCCTGGGGATCACGGCCTGCCTGCTGCCCACGGTGTCGGTCGACATCACCACGCTTCCCACGACGCTGGGGGGATTCACGCTCGTGCTGATCCCCGAGTTCCTTCTCGCGATGACGCTCGGTCTCACGGCCAAGCTCGTGTTCGCCGCCGTCCAGTTCGCGGGGCAGGCGGCGGGTGAGCAGATCGGCTTCGGCATCGCGAACGTGATCGATCCGACCAACAGCTCGCAGATCTCGATCACCGCGCAGGCCTATTTCCTCTTCTCGCTTCTGCTCTTCCTCGCCCTCGATGGTCATCACATTCTGCTCGGGGCGCTCGTGGCGAGTTTCGAGGTGGCCCCGCTGTTCTCTGTCTCACTGGGTCCGGAGATCTTTCAGTTCATCAACGATGAGGTGGCGCACATGTTCGCCCTCGCGGTCATGATCGCCGCCCCGATCCTCGTGGCCATGCTTCTGGTCAACATGGCCCTGGGGCTGATCGCCAAGGCCGTCCCCCAGATCAACATCTTCATCGAGTCCTTCCCGATCCGCATCGCACTGGGGTTGCTGATCATGGCGCTCACGTTCGGGGCGCTGGGAGCTCTCCTTGCAGATGAGTTCGCTCGACTGGACCTCAATCTCGGACGCGCTCTGCAACTGATGCAGTGACAGTGATCGAGCAAAGTCGGGAGCGTCGGTCTCTCGACAGTGTCAGGGGTCAGGGCGTCAGAGGGATGACGCTCGGGGACAGGGAGCGATGGCAGAGGACACCGCCCAGGAAAAAACGGAAGAGGCGACCCAGCACCGGCGTGATGAGGCGCTCAAGAAGGGCGACGTCGTCCACAGCCGTGAGGTCGTCACCGCCGCGGTGGTTCTCGCCACGGTTCTCACCCTGCCCGTCTTCCACCCGATGTTCGTCCGCACCTTCCATCGGGTCTTCACCGAGTTTCTGAGGTTCGATCAGCTGGCCGCGTCGGATGTCGCGTCGTTCCAGATCGTGATGCTCCGCAGCGTCCTCTCGGCGACGCCTCTTCTGCTGGCCGTCTTCGGTGTGATCATCGTGGCGGGTGTCGCCTCGAATCTCCTCCAGCTGGGCTGGCGCGTCTCGGCGGAGAAGCTCGAGCCCAAGCCCGAGCGTCTCAATCCCGCGAAGGGGCTCGAGCGCATTCTCGGCCGCCGTGCCGCCGCCGAGGCGGTGCGCACCGTCGCCAAGTTCCTGATCGTCGGTGGGGTCGCGGTCTTCACGATCCGCGGCAATCTCGGTGACATCATGGGTCTCCACAGCGCGGCGCCGAGCGAGTTCATCCCCGCCCTCGCGATGTTCATCGGCCGGATCGCCTGGCGCGTGGCGCTGCTGATGATCGGCTTTGCCGTTCTCGACTACGCCTATCAGCGCTGGGACTGGAACCGGCGTCTCCGGATGAGCCGGCAGGAGCTCAAGGAGGAGCTCAAGGAGCGCGAGGGCAATCCGCTGATCAAGCAGCGCATCCGCGGCCTTCAGATGGAGCAGGCGCGGCGGCGGATGATGGCCGAGGTCCCGACCGCGACGGCGGTGGTGACCAACCCGACCCACTGCGCCGTGGCCCTCCGATACATCCCCGGCGAGGACGTCGCGCCGGTCGTCGTCGCCAAGGGTGTCGATCACATCGCGGCCAAGATCCGCGAGATCGCGGGCGAGCACGGCGTCCCGTGTGTCGAGGACCGGCCGCTCGCCTGGACGCTCTACCGCACTGTCAAGCTGGGCCGCGAGGTCCCCGCGCACCTGTTCCGCGCGGTGGCCGAGGTGATGGCCTACGTCTTCCGGCTCGGGGGCTGGGAGCGCATTGACAAGGTCCGCAACAGCCTGCGGCCGAAGCGGGGGAATGACTGATGGCCCTGTCCAACCGCGACCCCGCGATGAACACGAACTCCATGCGGGCATTCAACCGCGTCGCCAGCGTCCCGCTCGTGGGGCGCCTGGCCAGTCACCGCGATCTTCTGATCCCGCTGGTGATGTTCGGTGTGCTCCTGGTCATGGTGATCCCGGTGCCGCCGTTCCTCCTCGACATCCTCCTGGCGCTCTCGATCACCTCGGGGCTCGTGGTGCTGATGACAGGGCTCTACACGCTGCGCCCCCTCGACTTCAGCGTCTTCCCCTCGATCCTGCTGATCGTCACACTCTTCCGTCTTTCGCTCAACGTCGCCTCGACGCGTCTGATCCTTCTCCATGGCAACGAGGGGCCCGACGCGGCCGGGTCGGTGATCGAGGCGTTTGGGCAATTCGTCGTCGGCGGCAACTACGTCGTCGGCATCATCGTCTTCGTCATCCTGGTCGTGATCAACTTCGTGGTCATCACGAAGGGCGCGGGTCGCGTCGCCGAGGTGAGTGCCCGCTTCACCCTGGACGCGATGCCGGGCAAGCAGATGTCGATCGACGCCGATCTCAACGCGGGTCTGATCGATGAGTCGACGGCCCGGAGGCGCCGCACGGAGATCGAGCACGAGGCGGACTTCTACGGCGCGATGGACGGCGCCAGCAAATTCGTCCGCGGCGATGCGATCGCCGGCATCATCATCACGCTCGTCAACATCCTCGGCGGTTTCGTCATCGGCGTGATCCAGCACGGGATGGCTCTGAGCAAGGCGCTCGAGAACTACACGATCCTGACGATCGGCGACGGCCTCGTCAGCCAGATCCCGGCGCTCATCATCTCGACGGCCGCGGGCATCGTCGTCACCCGCGCCGCGTCGGACAAGCGCCTCAGCGAGAACGTCGGCGCCGAGCTCTTCGGCCGTCCCCGGCCCCTGGCGATCGCGTCGGGGCTGCTCGTCATCCTCGCGCTCGTGCCGGGTCTCCCCGCCGCTCCGTTCCTGATCCTTGGGGTCATCGTCGGGGGGACGGCCTTCGCCGTCTCGCAGATGAGGGTCGTCGAGCAGGTCAAGGCGCGGGAGGTGGCCGAGCGGGAGGCCGCGGCGAAGAGGCCGGAGCCGGAGAAGATCGAATCGCTTCTGACCGTCGACATGATCTCGCTCGAGGTCGGCTATGGGCTGATCGCGCTGGTGGACGGGGAGCAGTCGGGCGAGCTCCTCGACCGGATCAAGTCGATTCGCCGTCAGCTCGCGCAGGACATGGGCTTCGTGGTGCCGCCGCTCCACATCCGCGACAACCTCGAGCTCAAACCCGGCGGCTACTCGATCCTGATCAAGGGGGTCGAGGTCGCCCACGGCGAGCTGATCACGGGCCACCTTCTGGCCATGTCCGCTGACGAGGATTTGACACCGATTGACGGGATCCCGACGACGGAGCCCGCCTTCGGACTCCCCGCGCTCTGGATCCCGGAGCATCAGAGGGAGCGGGCGATGGCCGCGCGTTACACCGTGGTGGACCTCTCGACGGTGGTGGCCACGCACCTGACAGAGGTGCTCAAGGCGCATGCGCACGAGCTTCTCGGCCGCCAGGAGACACAGAACCTGATCGACGGTCTCAAGCGCCAAGTGCCGAAGGTCGTCGATGGGGTCATCCCCGAGGTCGTCAGTCTGGGGATGGTACAGAAGGTGCTCCAGAACCTCCTGAGAGAGCGCGTGAGCATCCGAGATTTGCTGACGATCATTGAATCCCTCGCAGAGCACGGCGCCGTGACCAAGGACACCGACCAGCTGACCGACCTCGTTCGCCAGAGCCTGGCACGGACCATCACCCGCCAGTATCTGGACGACGAGGGGACCGTCCACCTGATGATGCTCGATCAGGAGGTGGAGGACACGCTGGTCCAGTCGATGCGGGCCACCGAGCGGGGCACCTACCTCGTGCTCGATCCGAATCTGGCGCAGAGGTTCCTCACATCGCTCGGCGCGAACATGGAGAAGTTCTCCGTCATCGGCGAGCAGCCTGTGCTCGCCGTGCTCCCGGCACTGCGGAGTCAGGTCCGCCGTCTGGTCGAGCGGTTCCTGCCCCAGCTCAGTGTGATCAGTCACAACGAGCTCCTCCCCGAGGTGAAGATCAACAACGTCGCGATCGTGAGGTTCGCCGATGCTGCTTAAGACCTTCAGCGCCCCGGATGTGCCCACGGCCCTGCAGAGGATCCGCAGCGAGCTGGGGCCGGATGCCGTCATCGTCTCCACCCGCCAGGTCAAGGGGCGCCGCGGGGCCTTCGGCCTCTTCCGACCCGGAGGCGTTGAGATCACCGCGGCACGCGAGCCCGACCCCGCCACGGAGCCCTGCAGGGCGCTCGGCGCATCGCCCCGCCGTTTGGGGCGCGCGTACGCCACCGTCGGTGAGGAGGATGAGCAGCCCCGTGAGCGCACGGCGGCGACGGCGACCGCGCGCGGGAACTCGGGTCCCGATCGCCAGTCCGTCCTCTTCTACGTCAATCCTCTCCGTGAGGAGATCAGATCGCTCTCCGAGACCGTCGAGAGTCTCCAGGGGCAGGTGCAGCGTCGCCCCTCGGATGCCCAGGCGGATCTCTCGCTGGTGCAGGGTGAGATCGCCGAGCTGCGCTACCTCCTCAATCGGATGAGTGCGCGGACCAGTGAGGGTGAGACTCTGGATCTCCCGGAGTCGCTGCGCGCCACGGCCATGCGGCTGGCCGACGCCGGTGTGGACCTCGACCTCATCCGCCCGGGTCTGGAGCGGATCGCCAAGACGCTGAGCGCCTCCGAGTCCGCGCAGGCCGAGTACGTCCGCGAGTGTGTTCTCGCTGAGCTGATGCGCCCCATCTCGGTGGCCGGGTCGCTCGAGAGCGGCGACCGGCGCGCGCGGGTCCTGGCCTTCGTGGGCCCCACAGGGGTGGGCAAGACGACGACGGTGGCGAAGATCGCCGGTCAGCATCTGGCCAAGGGCCGCCGCGGCAGCGTGGCGCTGCTGACGCTCGACACCTATCGCGTCGGCGCGTTCGACCACCTCCGGTCGTACGCCGAGATCCTCAAGACCCAGGTGCAGGTGGCCTCGAACGCCGCGGAGCTCGACTCGCTGATCCGCCGGAATCTGGACACCGACCTGGTGCTGATCGACACCGCCGGGGGCAACCCCCGCGACCGTCGCCTGATGGAGGCGCTGGGCGCGGTGATCGGCTCCAATCCGCTGATCGAGACCCACCTGTGCGTCAGCGCGACGACCAAGCCGCGTGATCTCCGCGACATCCACGAGAGATTCTCGGCGCTCGCGATCGAGAAGCTGGTTTTCACGAAGATCGATGAGACCTGCAGTGGGGGGGCGCTCTACAACCTCCTGGCGGAGTCGGGCCGTCCCCTCGCGTTCATGACCGACGGCCAGCGGGTGCCCGAGGATCTCCATCTCGCCACCCGCGAATCCCTGTGCCGCTGGGTGATGGGGGCGTGAGGCGAGCGTGATGGGAATGGATCAGGCCGCCGGACTGCGAAACCTCACCGAGGAGACGGTGCGCGGGGAGAGCGCCGACTCCGTGCGTGTCATCGCGGTGACCAGCGGCAAGGGGGGTGTCGGCAAGACCTCTCTGTCGGTGAATCTGGCCATCATGCTGCAGCGGCTGGGCAAGCGAGTGCTCCTGTTCGATGCGGATCTGGGGCTGGCCAATGTCCACGTGATGCTGGGCCTGACGCCGAGGCGCAATCTCTCGCACGTCCTGCGCGGCGAGTGCCGCCTGGATGAGATCCTGATCGAGGGCCCCGATGGCATCCGGATTCTCCCGGCCGCCTCGGGCATCGAGGAGATGGTGCAGCTGAGCGCGCCTCAGAAGATGAGTCTCCTCGAGCAGATCGACCGATGGCCGCTGCCCGTCGACGTGATGCTGATCGACACCAGCGCGGGGCTGGGCGACAGCGTTGTCCACTTCAACCTCAGCGCGCAGGAGTCGATCGTCGTCGTCACGCCCGAGCCGACGTCGATCACCGACGCGTATGCCCTGATCAAGGTTCTGAGCCAGAACCACGGGCAGCGCCGCTTCCACCTGATCTTCAACCTGGTTCGGTCCGAGGCCGAGGCCCAGGGCATCTATGAGACGCTCCTGAAGATCACGGATCAGTTCCTGGACGTCTCGCTGAACACGCTGGGCCACGTGACGGTGGACAGCCACATGACGAAGGCCATCCGGCGCCAGCGGGCGCTGATGGAGGCCTTCCCCGGCTCCGATGCGGGCGACTGCCTGCGCCGCATCGCGCGCCGGCTGGATCGCACACCCGCGGGGGAGACGGACCGCCGAGGCGGCCTGGGTTTCTTCTGGCGGCGAATGACACTGGGCGCAGCCTGAGCGCCTGATCTGACAGGAGGTCAGAGAGAGATGAGCAGAGCAACGGTCAAGGGATACGCGGCCGCGATGAAGCCGGACCTGGCGCAGCGCGATGAGATGATCATCGAGAACCTGCCCCTGGTGAAATACATCGCGGCGCGCATCGCGGGGAGGCTGCCGAGCCACGTCGAGGTCGACGACCTGATCAACGCCGGCATCCTGGGCCTGATCGACGCGATCGACAAGTACGACCCGACGCGGAAGATCAAGTTCAAGACCTACGCCGAGTTCCGCATCCGGGGGGCGATCATCGATGAGCTCCGGAGCCTGGACTGGGTCCCCCGCTCGACGCGCCAGAAGGCCTCCCGGCTGGAGAGGGCCTACGCCGAGGTCGAGCAGCGCCTGGGGCGCGCCGCGACGGATGTGGAGGTGGCCGAGCACATGGGCATGGGGATCGATGAGTTCAACCAGATGCTCTGCGAGGCCCGGGGCATCGCCATCCTCAGCGTCGACGAGCTGCGGGGCGAGGGCGACGAGAATTTCGAGCGGAACCTGCTCGAATACCTGGCCGATCCCGAGACAATTCAGCCGGATGTGAAGCTGAATCTCGACCAGATCTACCAGATTGTGGCCGATGCCATTGACAATTTGCCGGAGAAGGAGAGGCTGGTCATATCGCTCTACTACTATGATGAGTTGACGATGAAGGAGATCGGCGAGATCATGGATATCACCGAGAGCAGAGTCTCGCAGATCCACACCAAGGCTGTTGTGAGACTTCGCAGCAAGCTGATCCACGTGCTCCGTTTGGACTGAGGACAATCGCGGGGTTGAGGGCTCTGACAGGAGGTTAGACAGGATGCCCGATCTGAAAATGAAGATCCTGGTTGTGGATGACTTCAAGACGATGCGCCGCATCGTCAGGACCATCTTGACACAGCTCGGATACACCGAGATCGATGAGGCTGACAACGGCGAGTCCGCTCTCGCGAAGCTCAGGACGAAGAAGTTCGACCTGATCATCAGCGATTGGAACATGCCGAAGATGACGGGTCTCGATCTGCTGCGAGTGGTCCGTGCGGACAAGAGCCTCGCAAACACCCCCTTCCTGATGGTCACCGCGGAGGCCCAGCAGTCCAACATCGTCGAGGCGCTGGAGGCGAAGGTGTCCAACTACATCGTCAAGCCCTTCACCGCGGACGTCCTCCGCGAGAAGATCGACAAGATTTTCCCCGACTGATCGGTCCGAGATGAGAGGAGTGGGCGCCCGGGATCCCGGGCGCCGGTCACTCTGTGTGGTGCGGTGAGTGCGAGTGCCCCAGCACGCCCTGCGGGGTCGTCCTCGAAGACGTGATGGTGTGGGTCAGGTGCGCCTCGAAGACCTCCTCGCCGGGGACCCGTGTCAGGTCGATCGGCAGTGAGAACTGCGGATTCATCATCATGAGAAAGGCCATCTGCTGGAGCCCACTCATCATGCTCGCCATCATCGCCGCGTCATCCTGATAGCCGATGGCGCTGGCCCCCTCGAGTCGGTGGGCCTCGATCTCCTCCCAGATCGGGCTCTGGCGGATGTTGGCCTCCATCTGCCCCTGGGAGGCGGCGATGACGCTGCGCATCTCGTCGCCCGATGAGGCGAAGACCAGGCTGTCGCCGATCACCGCGAAGCTCGGCAGACCGGCGGCGCCCATCGGCCCTCCGAAGAGCGGTGGGGGGCTGTAGATCGTCTGCCCGAGGTACTCCGAGGCCTGCAGCATGGCGCCCAGTCCCATCTGATTGGCGCTGCCCTCCGGTGACTGGGTCAGGCGCTGGAGCATCCCCTGGACGCGGGCGGCGTCGACGAGCCCGAGGATCATGACGTCGCTCGTCGGCGCGGCGTACATGTTGGTCTCCGCGGCGGGATTGGCGACGGAGTAGGAGGTGAGGCCGGAGCCGAGCTGCATCAGGAGATCCGCCTCGAGGTCCACGCCGAGCGAGTCGCGCGCGCTCATCATTCCCATGGTGATGAACTCGTCGATGTCGGGGCTCACCGCCCGCAGGATGCTCCGCAGCTCCCGGTAGGCGGCCCCGAGGTCGAAGTTGTCCGTCGAGAACGAGATCACCTCGGTGGGAACCCAGTCCACGGCGGGAACCTCACCGGGCTGGCTGAGGCGAAGGATGCGGCCGAATCCCAAGGGCTCCGGGGCGACCGTCATCGCGAACCAGCCATCCGAGGCCTCCTCGCCGAGGTTCGCCCAGAGGCTCATCCCCCGGATGTCTCCGATGCCCAGCGCCGCGAGATTCGCGTGGGGATTTTCGGCACCCGCCTCACGGACAAAGCGGTCGAAGACTGTCGGGTTGATGTGGAGAAACAGCTGGTGATCGGGGTCCTCGGCGAGCGTGCGGGTTCCCCGCATCGAGTCGCCCTCTCGCAGGCCGCCATCGCCCCCGCCCCGCAGGTTGTGGATCACGGCGTCCAGCGGCTCGTCGATGCTGATGATCACAAGCCCATCGGCGACGGCGGTGTGGAGCGTGACCGACTGCATGGCGGAGGCCAGCTCCATGCCCGGCTCATCGCCGACCTCGCCGGGCAGGGCGGTGGGGCGTGCGAAGTGGAGGGTGTTGCGAGCCACGGTGACGTCCCGGACGGTGTAGGTGTCGCGCTGCTGCTCGGCGCCGGAGGCCTCGATGAGGTCCTCGAGGATCTCGAGCACCCGCTGGGGGCGATCGGTCTCCGCGGCGAAGAAGGGGGCGATGTCGGAATTGCCGTTGATCAGGCTGATCCTCAGCAGCCCAGCGCAGATCTGGCCGGGGAAGAGATCGCAGAGCTCCTCGAGTCCCACCACCCGCGATCCGGTGGGATCGGCGAGCGCCTCGGTCGCCATGTCGATGAGCGGATCGAAGAAGGCCTGGACGCTGGGGTCCTGCCAGAGCGCATAGGCGGGGGAGTGCTCGAATCCCTCGAAGAGCGCCGTGCGGTCGGGTGTCCCCACGGCGACAAAGGTCTCAGCGGGGAGGATGTCGGGGATCGAGGGGGCGGCCAGGGCGGCGGTGGCCAGCAGTGTCAGGGTGAGGGCGAGCGAGATGCGTGTCATGGTTCAATCCTCTGAAGAGATTCCTCGCCCACACCGGGGTCGAGGTAGCGGTGCTCCGCATTGGGATTCATGTCGTCCGCCAGATAGGCGACGCGGTTGTCCAGGAATCGCCGGATCGCATGCGGTGGCAGGGCGAAGGCGATGTTGTCCTGGGCGTAGGCCTTGTAGGTGATCAGGCCGATCACCTCTCCCCGGGCGCTGAGCAGGGGGCCGCCGGAGTTTCCGGGATTCACGGCCGCGGTCGTCTGGATGTAGAGCACATCGGAGAAGTTGCGCTGCAGCGAGCTGATGATCCCCTCGCTGACGGTCTGGGAGAGGATGGCCCGTCCCATGCCGGGATTGCCGATGGCGAAGCAGACATCTCCCACCGAGACAGACTCCGGAGGTGCGATGGACAGCGAGATGAGGGGCTCGTCGGGGAGGTCCTCCTCGGGGATCTGGAGCAGGGCGATGTCCTGGAGGCGGCTGAAGGCGATGAGCTCCACGTCGTCGATGACGAGGGGCTGGTCCCCGTTGGGGCGATAGAGGGTGACGCGGAAGAAGTCCTCCTCCCTCACGACGTGGTGGTTGGTGAGGATCAGACCCGAGGGGTCGATCACGAATCCCGCCCCGTGACCGCGCGGGGTGGAGACGAGGACGATCGCCTGGCGGATGAGGTCCAGGTCCTCGTGGAAGTCGTCGATCTCGGCCGTCCCCTGCAGTGAGAGTGCCGCGGTCTCCTCGGTGGCGCTGTCACCGGTCACCATCCCGGTGATGGCCTCCCTCGGGACCTGGATCACGTCGAAGCCGAGGTCCAGCACGATGGCGCTGTCGCTCTCCCTCAGCACATCGGCCTGGATGGTCGCGCCGCCCGCCAGATGGACCTCGGCGGGATCGGCGAGGGGGGCGGTGGCGATCAGTGCCCAGAGGGCGGGGGAGAGAGTGCGAAGGAGATTCACCTTTTGGCCTCACATGGCAGGTCTGACAACCCTATCATCCGCGGTTGCCGAGACAAGGGGAATCTCGGTGGACTCACCGGGCCTCTCTGATAGTCTGATCACACTCTGGGACTGCCCGCTGCCCGCCAAGTCCCGCTGTGTCAAGGAGTCCCCGCCATGACTCTGCCCTCCCAGGATTTCGTCCGCGTTCTCCGGACTCTCTGGCGCCTTCTGCGCTGGATGATGTGGGGATCGCTCGCGCTGGTGCTTCTGATTTTCGCCGGCCAGACCTACAACATGTACGCCATGTTCTCCGCGTGGCATCCCGCGCTGGGGTGGCTGTTCCTCGCCGCTGCCGCGGCGCTGGTCTGGTGGCTGATCGGCATGCCGATTCTCCGCTTCCTCCATATGCCCGTTGCGCTGCGTCCCCCGGAGCTTCCCCCGCGCGAGCAGGGGCTCCATGCGACGCACCTCGAGCGGCATGTGAAGTTCATCTGCAAGTACTTGCAGCGTCAGCGGAGGAACTCTTTCCTGGCAGATCATGTGGACAAAATCGACACGGCGATCGAGACGGGTCAGGTGCTGGCAGGGGCGATCAAGACCCGGGGGGATGAGGGGCTGGACGAGTCGCTTCGGCAGGTCGAGCTCTTCCGCCGGCAGCAGGTCGATCCGATTCTCCTCCCCCTCGACGAGGAGGCGGAGCGGATCATCCGCACCGAGGCGCTCGGAGTCGGGGTGGCCACGGCGGTCTCACTCAATGGGACGCTCGACGCCCTGATTGTTCTCTGGCGCAACGTGAACATGGTCAGCCGCCTCGCGAGGGTCTACTACGGCCGACCGGGGCCCCGGGGGAGTCTGCTCATCCTGCGCGATGTGTCGACCGTCGTTCTGATCAGCAACTACCTCGACAATCTGACCGACACCGCGGGCAATCTGCTGGGCAAGTGGCTCGGTGGGATCGCGGCGGTCGTGGCCGGCCCGCTGCTCAACGGCGGGGCCAACGCGGTGATGACTCTGCGGCTTGGGTACTTGGCCCGGGCGCGCTGCCGCAGCATGCAGCGCTGGACGGACGAGCACCGCCGCTCGGTGCTCATGCGCGCTCTCAAGAGCTCGGCCGATGCCTCCACCTGGGTGCTCCGCGAGATGACATCGCAGGTCGGCGGGATTGTCGGGGGCGTGGTCGGCGGCATGGCCTCGGGCGCGGCAGGAGCGGGGGCCACGGTGGCCAAGGGGATCCAGACGATCAGGGACCTCTTCCTCGGGGCCTTCCGGCGTGAGAGTGGAGACCCTGGGGAGTCCGCGACCTGAACCCCTGGCAAGTGAATGCTTGAGTTTGGCGCTTCACTCTGCGTGTCTGGGAACCGCATCCGTGTGAAAGCGAGGACCCCCAGTGTTCCGATTCTCCCTGGCTCTGATCCCTCTGGTCTCCCTGCTGGTCTTGCCCCTGGGCGCGGGACTGGCCCTGACGCGCCCTCTCATCGGTGTGGTCTCCGAGGAGAGCCATGATCTGATGGCGGTGGATCTCGATGGGGACGGCCGTGAGGACATTCTCACGATCAACGATGAGAAGGGCACGATCGACATCCTCTATGGACTCTCAGAGGAGGAGGTCGAGGAGAGCGATGATCCCGAGGGTCTGCCCTTTGCCGAGGAGGAGGTCATCACAGGCCGGAATGCGGACGCCCTCGCTGTCGGCGATTTCGATGGGGATGGCCTCGCCGACATCGCCGTGGGGAGCGAGCGGGGAG
Source organism: Candidatus Sumerlaeota bacterium (assembly GCA_016928695.1). Lineage (GTDB taxonomy): Bacteria > Sumerlaeota > Sumerlaeia > JABWBI01 > JABWBI01 > JAFGKF01. The sequence continues at coordinate 12,245 of JAFGKF010000306.1, forward strand.
GAGCGGCCGTTTTTTTCCAGACCGAGCCGAGGACGTTCGAGACCGCGCGTCGTCTCAGGGCGCCGGGGCGATTCGTCGTCGCCACCGACTGGCTCGGCACAGGGCGCCCGCAGGTGCTCGCGATCGCCACGAGCGATCGCCCGCCGACGCTCTCGTGCCTCACGGCGGATGAGGATCGTGAGCTGCGCCTTCAGTGGGCGGCTCCCCTCACCGCCGCGCCGGGGGAATCACCGCGGACACTGGACTGGAACGGCGATGGTCACATTGATCTCGTCTGGGCCACCGTGGAGCGAGACGAGGTCCATGTGCTGCTCAATGATGGCCAGGGGGGAGTGGGCGGTGAGATCCTCGTCGACATCGGTCAGGCCCTCGACTGGGCGCCTCTGCCTCTGGAGGAGGGCGTGGCGCTGCTGACGCTCGAGAGCGCCTCGGGCATCGCGCGGCTTCTGGTGCCCTCTCGGCCACGCGCCTCGGACTCGGTGGGTGCCTTCGGAGGAGCGCGTCATCTGGCCCTGCCGGAGTCCGACAGCGCCGACCGCCTGGTGCCCGCGGTGATCCACGCTTTGAATGGGGCGGATGCCCTGTTTCTCCCCTCGCATGAGGGCTCAGAGGCTCTTCTGGTGACCGTGGATGAGCAGAGGGGGCTTCACCGGGTGGAGGTCCCCTCCTTCCATGAGGTGGAGATGTCCCAGAGCCTCAGCGGAGGGCGGGTTCTGCTTCTGAGCCAATCCGAGGGGATGGTGGGCTTCGCCCATCCCCTCGCCGAGGGGAGTCAACCGCCTCAGCCCCTGCCTGTGAGCATGGAGCCCCTGGCGGCGGCGGTGGGACAGTTCAACGATCAGACGGCGCCAGATCTGATTGTGATCGGCCGCAACGGTGCTCGGGAGCTGGTCGCGGAGATCTCACCTCTGTCCCCTGATGAGACAGAGTGGAACGGGGCCTCGGTCGAGCTCCCTGGGTTGCCGGACGACGACCCCACCGCGCTGCGAGCCGCAGATCTCGATGGCAATGGCCTGGACGATCTCACGGTGTTTTTCTCCTATCGCCCCCCGGTGATTCTCCTGGCCACCGACTCCGGGTTTATCCCCCTGTCCGAGCGATTCCAGGCCTCGTCGACTTTTTTTGAGGGGGTGGGGGCCAACCAGTTTCATGTCGGAGATCTGGACTCCGACGGGCAGCCTGAGGTTCTGATCGCTCGGGGGGGACTGATCCGAGTGCTGAGTTTCTCCGA
>JAFGKF010000307.1 GCA_016928695.1 Candidatus Sumerlaeota bacterium
GTGCTCGACTCAGTTCAGATGAGCGTCCAGCCGCGGGTGATCGACGCGCCTGATCCGCGCAAGGGAAGGCCCACGCTCGACGCGGTGGCGATCGACGGCATCCAGCTCAAAGCGAAGGCGCGCGTCACCGTGCGGGCAAACCTCGACCGCCTGATCGGCGGGGCAACCGAGGAGACGATCATCGCGCGCGTGGGCGAGGGCATCGTCAGCGCCATCGGCTCTTCGGAGACGTTCAAGAGGGTCCTGGAAAGCCCGGACATGATCTCGAAGGCGGTGCTCAAGAAGGGCCTGGACGCGCAGACGGCGTTTGAGATCGTCTCGATCGACATCGCCGACATCGATGTCGGCGACAACATCGGCGCCAAGCTGCAGATCGAGCAGGCTGAGGCGGACAAGAACATGGCGCAGGCGAAGGCAGAGGCGCGCCGGGCGTTGGCCATCGCACAGGAGCAGGAGATGAAGGCTCGCGAGCAGGAGATGCGCGCGAAGGTCGTCGAGGCCGAAGTCCAAGTGCCGCGGGCGATCGCCGAGGCGTTCCGCGCCGGCCGCCTGGGCATCATGCAATGAGAGGTGAACCCAAGAATGGGGACAGGCCACCCGAACTGGCGAGGGTGGAGGAGGGGCGATCCGTCACCACGGCTGTGGCCACCCATGAACAAGTCCCGACCAAGAGAATTGACACATCCCGAGAGATGATCTATCCTCCTTTGTTAGGGGGTATTCTTCAGCTCTGCTCTCCTCCGTGGCGGACAAACCTTGGCCAATCACAGAGTGTGGGGTGTGAATATGTCTGAGAGACGGGACGTGATCGTGGGCATCGGAGGCGCCGCCGGTGACGGCGTGGCCTCTGCGGGGAACAACTTGGCGCTGATGTGTGCCCGGCAGGGGATCGGCATCTTCGCCTACAACAGCTATCAGTCCGTCATCCGCGGCGGACATTCCTGGTTTCGCATACGCGCATCGAACACTCAGCCCCAGAGCGTTGGGGACCGCGTGGATCTGCTGATCGCCCTCAATCAGGACTGCCTCGATCGACATCTGCAGGAGGTTCATCCCGGGGGAGTGGTCCTCTACAACTCATCAAAGCTCAAACTGCCCCACGCTCCTCCGAAGGATGTGCAGGTCTGCGCCCTGCCCCTGGAGGAGTTGGTTCCCGAGGCGGGTAAGCTGACGATCATGCAGAACACCGTGGCTCTCGGGGCAGTGATTCAGCTGATGGGCCTGCCCTTGGAGGGGATCGAAAAGCTGATCGAGCAGGCCTATGGGAAAAAGGGGGAGGAGGTCGTCCGGAGCAACAGGGCGGCTGCCCGTGCCGGCTTCGACCGCGCCAAGGAGAGCCTCGTGCCGATCGACAGTCCCCTCACGCCGGGGGGCAAACCCCTGGCCTGGATCATCGGCAATCAGGCCCTCGCCTATGGCGGTGCTCTCGCCGGCGTGAAGCTCTATGTCGCCTATCCCATGAGCCCCGCGACCGGCGTTCTCCACTGGATGGCCAAGCACGCCCGTCGGCTGGGCATCTGCGCGCGACAGGTGGAGGACGAGATCGCGGTCATCAACATGGCGATCGGGGCCAGCCACGTGGGGGTCCGTGCCATGTGCGCCACCAGTGGGGGCGGGTTCGCACTCATGTCAGAGGCGATCGGCTTCGCGGCCATGATCGAGACGCCCGTCGTTGTGATCAACGTCCAGCGGGCTGGGCCCTCCACCGGGGTTCCGACGAAGACAGAGCAGGGGGATCTGAATCAGGCCGTCGGCGCCAGCCAGGGAGATCTTCAGCGGATCATCGTTGCACCGACATCCATTGAAGACGCCTGCCACACCATCCCTGAGGTCTTCAATCTGGCGGAGCGGCACCAGCTCCCCGTGATTGTGCTCAGTGACCTGCTGATCAGCGAGGGGGGGACAACGGTCCCACCGGAGACTTTGGACTTCGAGCCGGTGATCGATCGCGGCGAGCTCATCACCGAGGCGCCGGCCGACATCGACCCAGCCGCCAGTTATCTCCGATACCGAGTCACCGAGTCGGGTGTCTCCCCCCGAGCCATCCCCGGGGTTCCCGGCCATCTCTTCGTGGCCGCCTCCGATGAGCAGGACGAGGACGGGGTGCTCATCTCGGACGTCTACACGGATCCCGTCATCCGCAAGAAGATGGTCGACAAGCGTGCACGCAAGATGGTGGGGGTGCTCAGAGATATCCCCGCACCGGCGCTGGAGGGCCCCACCGACGCTCAGGTCACTCTGTTGGGCTGGGGCTCGACCCGGGGCGTCATCGCCGAGGCGGCGAAACGGCTGACCGATGAGGGGATCACCGCAAACCATCTGCAGATCAAATTTCTGGTCCCATTCCACGCCGCAGAGGTCTCCGCGATCATCGAGAGTGCCCAGAAAACCATCTCTGTGGAGAACAGCGAGAGCGGCCAGTTTGCGCGGCACCTGCGCGCAGAGACGGGCCTCAGTGTCGATGGACACATCCGCAAGTACGACGGGGAACCCTTTGAGCCCAAACACATCGTCGAGGGCGTCAAGGCGGTCCTCAGAGGCGACGAGGTGGTCCGGGTGCTCTCGACGGAACCGGGATGGCGCTCCGAGCACCCGCCTGTGGCCACTGGGCCCACGGGCACCCGCACACACTGACCATCACGAGGAGTGAATGGCGATGACCACTGCACATCTCGATCTGAAGCCCAAGGATTACAGGTCTGAAGTTCCACCGGACTGGTGCCCCGGGTGTGGAGACTTCGGAGTGCTGAATGCTCTGCAGAGGGCCTGCGCCGATCTGAGCATCGCGCCGCACGAAATCCTCGTGGTCTCGGGCATCGGATGCTCCTCGAATCTCCCCGGGTTCTTCAGGTCCTACGGCCTTCACAGCCTCCACGGCCGTTCCCTGCCCGTGGCCACGGGGGCCCGGCTGGGCAATCATGACCTCCATGTGATCGCCGTCGGCGGTGACGGTGACGGCTATGGCATCGGCATGGGACACCTCTTTCACTCCATGCGCCGGAACATCAATCTGACCTACATCGTGATGGACAACGAGATCTACGGACTGACGACCGGCCAGATCTCGCCCACCAGCCTGACTGGGATGAAGACCAAGACGACCCCCGAGGGGAACCTGGAGCCCCCCGCCAATCCCCTGCTTGTTGCTCTGGCCGCAGGCTGCCACTTCGTCGCGCGCGGATACAGTGGGGATCAGAAACAGCTGGTCGAGATCATCAAACAGGGACTGCAACACCCGGGTTTCGCGCTGATCGACGTCTTCAGCCCCTGTGTGACTTTCAACAGGGTGAACACGTACGACTTCTTCAAAGAGCGCGTGAAGCGCCTCGAGGACATGGGGCATGATTCCGCGGACCACATGGCGGCCATCGAGCAGGCCCGCATCTGGGGCGATGTGATCCCCATTGGGATCTTCTACCAGAGCCCTGACCCACGGCCCGCCATCGACGATCAGGATCCGGCGCTTCAGGGGGAGCCCCTCGTTCACCGTGAACTGGGGCTGAGTGCGGAGCAGCGAAGACAGCTGATCCATGAGATGATGTGAGATCGCACGGCCAGGGCCTCTGCCGGAGGTCTTGACGCCATCCCGTCCGGTGTTTTCTCAGGGGCGCAATCATCGCCCATCACCACCAACATCCGGGCTGCGCGGCCCACTGGTCGAGGCGCTGTCCCACCCTTTTCGATGGACTCTGAGTCGAGACGGTGCGACCATGACATGAGTGCTGTCGCTTCCCCCCCGGCTGGGGATCTCCTGCGAGGCACTGAAGCACCGGACATCGTGAAAACCGCCGAGATGGCGCAGGGGGAATTGCGCCGATTTTCAGGTGATTTCGGTCCAATACCTCGAAAGGGCTGGTGAACTGCCCATGCGAATTCTCGACGCGAAACAGAGATACCACATGCAGGAGATCGCCCGTCTGCTGATGGGCAGGAGCTCCGACCTGCTGGGAGAGCAGAGGGATGGGGCCGGCAAATCGATTTCAATGGGTGAAATCAATCTGCGAATCGAGGGGGCGTCGAAAGACGAGACACGCGTGGTGAGGGCGATTGATCGCATGGTGAGTGGCCATGCGCTGGAGCGAGTGGGTTTTGGGTGGAAAACAACCTCGACCTCGGCCGCCTATTTCCGGGAGGTGCTGGCATCATGAGCGATCAGACACGGAATGGCGCGGACGTGGGCAGAGATCACGCGACAGTGGAAACCGCGGGCGGCAGTGGCAATGGGGACAGCGCCCCGGAGCGGAGCGGTGCCTCTGTTGCCGTCCGCTCGCCGGTCAAATCGGCGATTCGCCGCGTGGCCTTCATCGGGAACTATTTGCCGCGCCAATGCGGCATCGCGACCTTCACCACAGATCTGTGCGAGGCGATCGCCGGCGAATTCTCAGAGACGGTCTGCATTTCTCTGCCCGTCAATGACGTCGAAGATGGCTACGCCTACCCTGCGCGTGTGCGGTTCGAGCTGACGGAGA
>JAFGKF010000308.1 GCA_016928695.1 Candidatus Sumerlaeota bacterium
GACGAACAGCTGGCCGAGGCGGGATGCTCTGGCGATGATTGCCATGGCATGGGCCTCCTGCTCGGCGCGCATGGGACGCTGATCGAGGCCCCGGAGGGCGTGAACACGGGGCTGGAGTCGACCCAGCGCTTTCTCGACCGGCTCAGCGAGCGGCTCGCGCCGCGCTTCGCGCACACGTCGGTGGGGTGGCTCAATCACACGCTGGGGGGCGAGTGGACCTCGCCGGACCTGGAGACCGCCGCCGCTGACATGCTCGAACGCGGCCTCCGCCGCGTCGTGTATTATCCGTTCGGCTTCCTGGCCGACAACGCCGAGACGCAGCTCGAGGGACGCGTGATCCTCCGCGGCTTCGACGCGCTCGAGCCTCTGCACTTGCAATGTCTGAACGCATGGCCACCATTCGTGGAGCATCTCGCCAAGCGGGTGATGCGACAGGTCGCAGAGCCCGCCCGAGGGGCGGCCGTCGCCTGAACATCCCCAGGAGAGAGTTCCCCATGACCGATTCCACCGCATCCCTCCTCACGCGTGCACGCCGCGTCCTCGTCGGGGGCGTCAACTCGCCCGTGCGCGCCTTCAAGTCCGTGGGGGGCGATCCCTCGCTCATCGTCTCCGGGCGGGGGGCGAGGATGACCGACCTCGAGGGGCGGGAGATGATCGACCTCGTCGGCTCGTGGGGACCACTGATCCTCGGCCACGCGGACCCCGAGGTGATTGAGACGCTGATCGAGACGGCCAGGCGCGGCACGAGCTTCGGCGCGACGTCGCCCGTCGAGATCGAGATGGCCGAGATGGTCTGCGAGCTCGTCCCCTCGATCGAGCGCGTGCGGATGGTCAACTCCGGCACGGAGGCGACGATGAGCGCCGTGCGCGCGGCGCGCGGGTTCACCGGCCGCGATCTCGTCATCAAGTTCGAGGGGAGCTACCACGGCCACGGCGAGGCGTTTCTGATCAGAGCGGGCTCGGGTGCGACGACGCTCGGCGTGCCCGACAGCGCGGGCGTCCCGGAGGCGGTGGCCGCCTCGACGCTCGTGGCGCGATTCAACAACCTCGACTCCGTCCACGCGCTCTTTGAGGCCCACTCCGGCGCAGTGGCCGCCCTCATCGTCGAGCCCGTCGCGGGCAACATGGGGACGATCGCCCCGGAGCCTGGCTTCCTCGAGGGGCTGCGCTCGCTGTGCGACAGGCACGGCGCGCTGCTGATCTTCGATGAGGTGATGACGGGATTCCGCGTCGCCCTCGGGGGCGCCCAGGCGCTGTGCGGTGTGAGGCCCGACCTGACGACGCTCGGCAAGATCATCGGCGGTGGGCTCCCCGTCGGGGCCTACGGCGGGCGCGCCGACGTCATGGCGGTCGTCAGTCCCAGCGGCCCCGTCTACCAGGCGGGCACGCTCTCGGGCAATCCGCTCGCCATGGCGGTGGGGCTGGTGACGCTCCGGCGCCTGAGAGAGCCGGGCGTGTATGAGCAGCTCGAGAGGACGTCGCGGGTGCTCGCCGAGGGGCTGCGCTCCGCCGCGAAGGACGCGGGGATCCCGGCGACGCTCAACCGCGTCGGCTCGATGCTCACGCTCTTCTTCACCGATCAGAGGGTCGTCGATTTCACCACCGCGAAGAGCGCGGACACCGCGCGCTTCGGGAGATACTTCCACGAGATGCTGAACAGGGGCGTCTATCTTCCCCCCTCGCAGTTCGAGGCAATGTTCGTCTCACTTGCCCACACCGACGCCGACATCGAGGCGGTGATCGCGGCGACGAGAGAGTCGCTCGCGGCCCTCGCCTGAACCCATTGATCCCCATCGTGCCGGAATTCCCATTCCGGCACCTTTTCAAACGGATGCCGGCGAGGGCGCCGGCGCTCCATCAGGGCTTGAGTGCCGGCGAGGGCGCCGGCGCTCCATCAGGGCTTGAGTGCCGGCGAGGGCGCCGGCGCTCCATCAATTTCCAATGCACCAGAGATAGTGGAATCCCGGCTGGAGTCCGCGGGTGACGGCCTCGATGTCGATCAGATCGATGTCGAGGCGGGGCGCCATCGCCGCGCGTGAGTAGAGACCGTACTCGCCCGATGCGCCGCGCCGGTAGGTGATCACCTCGACGTCGTCGAGGCCCAGCTCCTCCGAGAGTGAGTCGATCAGCTCGGGCATGTGGCTCACCTCGTCGATCAGGCCCGCGTCGAGCGCCTGCTGCGCCGTGTAGATGCGCCCGTCGGCGAGGGCGACGATCTCGTCGCGGCTCAGATTGGGGCGCCCCTCTGCCACGGCGTCGATGAACTGGTCGTGCAGCTCGTCGATCACCCTCTGGACCAGTGCCCGCTCCTCGTCGGTCATCGCGCGGAAGGGCGAGAGGATGTCCTTGTGCGGTCCCGAGGTGATGGCGCTGACCTGGATGCCGATGAGATCCTCCAGCCCCTCGACGTCCATTGTGATGAGAACCACGCCGATCGAGCCCGTCACCGTCGTCGGGTGCGCCACGATCCGGTCGGCTGCGACGGCGGCGTAGTAGCCGCCCGAGGCCGCAGTGTTCATCAGCATCGCCACGGTCGGCACCTCGGTCTCCTCGGCGTAGCGCTGGATCTCGTGGTGGATGATGTCGCTCGCCGTCACGCCCCCGCCCGGGGAGTCGATGCGGACAATCAGCGCGCGGATGTGGTCGTCCTCGCGCGCCTCCTCCAGGGCGTCGTGCAGGTCCTCGACCAGGCTGGTGCCCTCCTCGAAGAACCCGTCGCTCTTCTCCGTGCTGATCACCCCCGCGATGTCGACCACCAGGAAACGGTCGCGCGTCCAGACGCTCTCCGCCTCCTGGAGCGTCACTGCGCGCATCTCCTGGCGCCCCAGGCCGGGGAAACCTGGGATGATCACGCACCCCGCGAGGAAAGTCAGTGCGAGAAGAGGCAGCAGTGACAGCGAGCGACGAATCATGGAAAATCTCCTGTGAGAAATGGCGTGACCCCGACGCTCGCAGACAGAGCCCGCGGGGGACAAGGGAAAACACTCGGATAATGGAGCGCCGGCGCCCTCGCCGGCACACTCCGTTGTCTGATGGTGAGTGAGATGCCGGCGAGGGCGCCGGCGCTCCATCAAGGGTGTGGACTCCACACTGGAACGATCAGATTGAGGTTGCCCGGCGAGGAGGGCTCAGGTGTAGCATGGAAAACGACGAAAAGATGCCTGACAGGATGCTCATCTCTCGAAAACCGGGGTGATCTGCCACTTTGGACCCATCGGACCCTGGCGAACCCGCGAGTTGCCTGATCAACTTGCCTCTCGCCGCTCTCACTGACGCCCCCTCCGGTGCCTTGCCGGTCCTGCCGCTGCTGTTCCTCGTGGCAGCGCTTCTCGTGCTTTCGGCCGCACTGTCCGCGGCGGAGGCGGCGCTGTTCGCTCTCCCCCACCCCGGCGAGCTGCGGGGGCGAATGCGGCCGTTCCAGCGCCTGCTCGACCGCGGAGGGCGGACGCTGAGTGGACTTCTCCTGCTCAACACGCTGACCAACGTGGGCGTGGCGGTGGTGTGGGCGATGCTCTGGATGGCGGCGCTGCCGGGGCTGTCGACACCCATGAGCATCGCGCTGGCCGTGGTGACCGGGGCGCCGCTGATTCTGATCGTCGGCGAGGTGCTGCCACGCACGGTGGCGCTGTGGGCACCGGAGAGCGTCGCGCTCTGGGTGGGGCGGCCCGCATCGGCGCTGCTGTTCGCGATCGCCCCCCTTCGGCTCCTGATGGACGGCCTGGCGAACGCCGCGCTTTGGATCACCGGCGACCGGCGGGGCTTCACCGAGGCGCTGCGCGAGGAGCGGAAGGTCAAGACCTACGTGGCGATGGGGGGACCTGAGGGGACGCTCGAGGAGGACGAGCGCGAGATGGTCGAGGGTGTCCTGGAGTTCGGCGAGACGACGGCGGAGGACGTGATGACGCCGCGCACGGAGGTGCGCTTCGTGAGCCTCAGCGACGGGCGGGAGGCCATCGAGGCGGTCTTCGTGGAGACGGGGCACTCCCGTGTGCCCGTGCGGGGCGAATCCCCCGACGAGGTCGTGGGATTCCTCCATCACCGCGACCTGCTGCTGAGCGAGGATCGTCCGCTGGAGGAGATGCTGCGCGCTCCGCTGACGGTTCCGCCAGCGGTGAAGCTCGACACGCTGCTCGAGCGCTTCCGCGAGAGGCAGACGTTCATCGCCGTGGTGATCGACGAGTACGGTGGGACGGAGGGGATTGTCACGCTCAACGACGTGCTCGAGGCGATCGTGGGTGAGATCGAGGAGGAGACGAACGGCGACGAGGGCGAGAACGGCGCGCCGGAGGAGCCGATTCGGCAGGGCGAGAGCGGCGAGTGGATCGTCTGGGGGCGGGTCGAGATCGAGGAGCTCAACGAGGCTCTTCCCAGACCCCTGCCCGAGGATCGCGCCCGGACGCTCTCGGGCTTCATGGTCAACTCGCTGGGCCGCATCCCCGCCGAGGGTGAAAAGGCCGAGCTCGAGGGCTGGGAGTTCCACGTGCGGCGAATGTCGGGGCCGAGAATCGAGGAGATCGCGCTTCGCCCTCACGGCTCACGCCCCGAGACCCCATCGTCGGAGGGCGTGTGATGGCCGGCCTGATCGCCCTCGCGCTGGTGGGACTCGCCCTGTGCGTCCTCTTCGACATGGCTGAGGGCGTGCTCATCTCCGCCAAGCGGCAGCCCGTGCGCGAGCGGGCGGAGAAGGGCGAGCTCGCCGCCCAGCGGGCGCAGCGGGTGCTCGCGGACCTCCCAGGGCTCTTCGGGGTGACAATGGCGGGGGCGACCGTGGCGATCGTGGTCCTGGCCTCCGCCACGATTCATCTGGTCAACCGCTGGCTTCCGGAGCTCCGGGTGACCTGGGCGGCCCTCGCGGCGGTGGGGGCGGTGACCGCGGCCGTGCTGCTCATCAGCCACGCCCTGGCCCGGGGTGTGGGGCGCTGGATGGCGGACCGCGCGATCCTGATCACGGCGTGGACGCTCGGCTGGCTTCGGACCGCACTTCATCCGATCGAGATCTGGGTCGAGGCCGTGGGTCGGATCGCCTCGCGCCTGCTCTGGCGCCAGCGGCTCACAGGTGAGAGCGGAGCGGCGAGCGTCGCTGCGCTGTCGACTCAGCACCCCGTCTCGAAGGCGCACATGCTGGAGATGCTTCACCAGAGCGAGCGCGAGGGTGTGATCGAGACCAGCGAGCGGCTGATGATCCACCGGATCCTGAATCTCCACACCACCCGCGTGCAGGAGATCATGCGGCCACTGATCCGCGTCGTGGCGCTGCAGGAGAGCGAGCTGACGGAGGACCGCCTGCGCGCAGTGGCGCGGGCGACCGGTTTCTCGCGCTTCCCCGTCTATCGCCGGTTCATCATCGACCTGATCGGACACATCGACATCTACCAGGCTCTCGCGGCCCCGGAGAGATCGCCGGGCGACCTGCGTGCACTCGTGCAGCCACCGCACTACGTGCCGGAGACGAAGCGGGTCGACGACCTGCTCCAGGAGTTCCTCCACGACCGGCGCCGGGTGGCGATCGTGATCGACGAGCACGGGAGCTGCTCGGGCTGGGTGACGCGCGAGGACATCCTCGAGGAGATCTTCGGTGAGATCGCCGACGAGTTCGACCGCGAGAGGCCGCGGTGGCGCTCGCTGACGGGGGGTGCGATCGAGTTCGAGGCCGGGGTGGACATCGACGACGTCAACAGCCATTTTGGACTGGCGATTCCCACTCTGCACTGTGACACTCTCGCCGGATTCATCTACGAGCGGCTGGGCCGCGTGCCACAGGTCGGCGAGTGTGTCCGCCACGGTGGCCGCACGCTGCGCGTCATCGAGATGAATGGTCAGCAGATCGTCCGAGTCCGCCTGGAGCCATCTGATTCCCATGCTCAATGAGCTGATCCGCCGCGCCCACGCCGAGGGGGCCAGTGACATCCACCTCCGCCCCGGGGGCGTGCCCCGGGTCCGCATCGACGGGGAGCTGTTCGACGTCGAGGGGCAGACGCTCACCGACCGCGAGTTCCGCGATTTCCTGCTGGGCTTCCTCACCCCCGAGCAGCTGCGCGAATTCGAGCGCGAGCGCGACCTCGATTTCTCGGCGACGATCCCCGGCGTCTGCCGCACGCGCGTGAA
>JAFGKF010000309.1 GCA_016928695.1 Candidatus Sumerlaeota bacterium
GCCATCACCCAGCTCGAGATGGCCGGCGAGAAGACACCCGACATCGTCATCGGATGCTGCGGCGGCGGCAGCAACTTCGCCGGGATCGCCTTCCCCTTCGTCCCCCACAAGGTCAAGGGCGAGGACATCCGCATCATCGCCGTCGAGCCCTGCGCCTGCCCCACGCTGACGCGCGGCAAGTTCGCCTACGACTTCGGCGACACCGCGATGATGACCCCGCTGCTCAAGATGTTCACCCTCGGCCACAGCTTCATCCCGCCTGGCATCCACGCCGGAGGGCTCCGCTACCACGGCGCCGCGCCGCTGGTCAGCCACGCGCTCGACTGCGGCCTGATCGAGGCCCAGTCCCACCACCAGAACGAGTGCTTCGCCGCATCGATCGACTTTGCCCGCTCCGAGGGCATTCTCCCCGCCCCCGAGACCTCGCACGCCATCTGCTCCGTCATCAAGGAGGCCCAGAGGGCGAAGGAGGAAGGCAAGGAGAAGCTGATCCTCTTCAACCTCTCCGGGCACGGCCACTTCGACATGGGCTCGTACCAGAAGTACTTCGATGGCTCCCTGGAAGACTACGACTACCCCGAGTCGGACATCGAGAAGGCGCTCGCCGAGCTCCCGCTCGGCCCCGACGCGTGAACCAGCCGAATGGAGCGCCGGCGCCCTCGCCGGCATCAGCTCGAGCGAGTGCCGGAATGGGAATTCCAGCACGATGGAAACATTCCCCCTCTCCTCTCGCGGGAGAGGGGGATCAAGGGGGTGAGGGGGAGAGCGGAAGAGAGGGATTGAGGGGGTGAGGTGCCGGAATGGGAATGCGCCGTCGCCTCACGGGCTTTGGCGCACAGGTTCCGGCACGATGAAGATGGGATGGAGCGCCGGCCCATCTTCAAATGTCACTGAATCCCCTCGTCCCTGACCCTGCGGATCCACACCAGCCAGATCTCGTGATCGATCCGCTCGAGCAGACTCATCTCGCTGAGCGGAAGAAAGCCGATCGGCGGATAGCGGTGGGGCGTCTCCCCACCGACAAGCGCCAGCAGCGCGGGGATTCGCTCCGCTCCCCTCCCCAGCTCCGCAAGTCCATAGGCCAGGAGAAACTCCGCCGCGACATGCTGGGTCGCCGTCTCAGGGATCCCTCGCAGGATTGCCTCCGCGCTGCCGCGATCCCCCTGAACCGAGGCCTGGGCCGCCTCCCGCCAGACCAAGGCGTGCTCACGCCAGGATTGATCATCGAGGACCAATCCCACCTCGATCAGCACGATCCAAAGCACGCCCGCCAAGACCGCGTTGGAGACCAGCCTGCGCCGGCGGAGTCCACCGCCCTTCCTCAGTGAGCGATCCAGCCCCCAGGCCAGAAGCGCGAGCCCTCCCAGCAGTGGAACGGCGAATCCCGCCCCCAGCGGCCAGCGGTGCTCGTCGAGACTTCTCAGCAGCTGAAGCCTCAGAAGGCCGTCGCCCGGATCCGTGAAGATCTCGAGGAACTCCGCCCGCAGCTCGCCGATGTCGGCCTCCGGTGTCCCGATGCGGGGCGTGTGCGCCGGGCGCCCGAGGACGAGCTTGGTGAGATCGTCGCCCACCACAACGCCCCCCTGGCGGATGTCGTAGAGACGAACGAGAAGCACCCCCCAGAGAATCAGCGCCCCCACGAGAATGCCCCGCAGGCTGGGACGCCGAATGCGCCTAAGCACCTCCGCGAGCCCGATGCAGGCCGGGCCCACAAAGGAGCAGAATCGCCGCTGCCCGAAGGCCCCCGCCCCCCACCAGTCCCAGACCAGCTGATTGACGTGGACCAGCAGGGCAAAGGCGATCAGCAGCGAGATCCCAAGCCAGGGATCGCGGCGACATAGCATCGCGAGTCCCACCAGGGCCAGGAGATAGCCCGGGTGCGATGTGAAGAGCCCATGGTAGCCGCTGAAGAGGATGGCGAGATAGGCGGTGTCGCTCACCAGGTACTCCTCGCCCTGAGGGATCAGAAGCCAATGCCCGCTGGTCAGCCTCCAGACCAGCGGTTGGAGAGAGACGGCGACCAGCATCGGCAGCAGAGAGAGCCCGATCCCCGCCGTGAGCTGCCGAGTGTGTCGCTGCCTCAGCGATTCCATCAGAAGAGCGAGCGCCACCACGAGATAGAGGGCATTCTGCCACCGCACGAGGATCATCAGGCCCGCCAGGAGCCCCGCCGCCGCCGCCCAGCGCGGGGCGCGGTCCTCCCGCCACCTCAGAAGCGCCCAGAGATGTCCGGCGACTGCGAGGGCCGAGAGCTGATGGGTCATCGCCGGCCAGCGCGTCGTGAAGAGGATGAGGGAGGAGCCCACGAACAGGGTGCCGGCGGCCAGCGCCGCGGGCCATGGCCCACACCCCGCCCGGGCCGCCAGCGCCATGAAGAGCCTCAGGCTGATCAGCGCGATGACCAGCGCCAGCACCGAGACGACGGCGCGCACCCGGGGATGAAATCGGGGAGCCGGGTCGAGCCCCGCCGTGAACACGGCGGACGAGATCCACTCCACCGGGGCCCAGACGACGGCGAATCCCACCGGATACGGGTTGAGCTTCGCACCCGTGGGCCAGGTGGCGCAGATCAGCTCCCATGTCAGACCGGGGGGATTCGACGCGTGCATCAGATCGTCGATCAGATCGGTGTCGCCGTCGTGGGTGAGCGAGGTCGTTGCCGCCCAGAGCATGACGTCGTCCACGCCATGGCCGACCCAGGGGCGCCATGTCAGCAGGGTGGCGGCCAGCAGCACGAGGGTCGGGAAGAGGAAGGCGCGCTTCGACAGAGTCATTGGAGCATGGTGCACGCCACCGCCGACAGCTCAAGCCCGGAGCGCCCCCTGGACCACTTCGGCGTTGACTTTGACCGCTCCGGCGGCCAGCTTCCTCCACCGCCTCTGCACCTCAAATGGAGCCTCTCCCCCCATGGCCGAGATCCCGGTCTCCAAAGCCGATCCCCTCTCCATTCTGCGCAAAGTCGAGCTCTTCCAGGACCTCGATGATGGAACCATCGCCGAGATCGTCGCCCACGCCGAGGAGGTCACGGTTCTCCACGACAACCCCATCACCCAGATCGGTGAGGAGGGGACCCACTTCTACATCGTCCTGGTGGGACGCGTCCGCATCGTGCTGCCCGGAGACGGGGACGACGCTCCCCCGACCCTGCTGAAGATCCATGGCCCCGCGGGTTTCTTCGGCGAGATGAGTCTCCTGACGGGCGACCCGATCTCGGCGGACGTGCTCGCCGCCGAGGACTGCCGTCTCCTGCGCCTGACCAAGGAGCAGTTCGAGGCGATCTACCACGCCAACCCCTCGGTTCTGCTGCGCCTCAACCGCGTCCTCTCGCGGAACCTCTCGGCGACCAACGTGATGGTCCGCCCCCCGCGCTGCTCGAAGATCAACGCCATCCACCGCATCGGCGAGGCACTGCGCGACGACTACACTTCCCTCTACATCGTCGGCTCCATCATCGAGCAGTCGAGCAAGCGCGTCCTGCTCGTCGACTTCGAGTCGACCCTGCGCGAGCCCCTGAAGCGCTTCGGAGCCGAGCCCGAGACCGATCCCATGGGCGTCTTCGACGCAGGCCGGACCTTCGCCTCGATCAACGAGTTCCGCCCCCATTGCGCCCGGCTCGGCGATCGCCTCGACATCCTGACCTTCCCCCGCCCCCTGAGCGAGTGCCCCGACATCGAGGCCACCCGCCTCCAGAC
Source organism: Candidatus Sumerlaeota bacterium (assembly GCA_016928695.1). GTDB lineage: Bacteria > Sumerlaeota > Sumerlaeia > JABWBI01 > JABWBI01 > JAFGKF01. Next base: position 3,693 of record JAFGKF010000309.1, read on the forward strand.
GCTCTACGGCGTCATCCGACGCCTCTATGACGCCGTTCTCCTCGACACGGGGCACGTCATGCACCCGCGTGTCCTGAAGATCCTGCCCACCTGCGACCACATCTACCTTCTCGCCCCGGACCAGCCCGGCCACGGGGCGGTGGCGAAGGTGGTGAAGTCCCTCGACCTCGGCCAGGCACAGATGATGAAGCGTCTGCGCATCGGCATCATCGGCGACTTCGACATGGAGAACCCCCGGCCTGTGCTCTCCCCGCTGCTCGAGGCCACAGGCGTCAAAAACATTTTCCTGCTCGGCCGCCACCATGTGAGCAACTTCCACCTCTCGAAGGACCTGGTGCCGGTGATCAACACTGAGTCGCCGACCGGACGACGTCTGGCCAGCCTCGCGCGCGAGGTCGGCGGGATGCGCGTGGGCCTCGTGCTCGGCTCGGGCGGCGCGAAGGGCTTCGCCCACATCGGCGTCATGCGCGTGCTCGAGGACGCGGGGATCCCGGTCGACGTGATCGTGGGCTGCTCCATGGGGGCGATCATCGGCGCCTGCTTCGCCCTCGGGCACAACAGCCACGAGGTCGAGCAGATGGCCCGCGAGCTCTGGGCCCGAAAGGGCGCCTTCTTCGACTGGCAGATCCCGCCGTGGGCCAACATCGTCAAGGGCAAGAAGGTCGACCGCATGGCCGACGCCGGGTTCAAGGGCGCCACCATGCTCGACTGCGTCGTCCCCTTCGCCGCGCTGGCTTTCGACCTGCTCACCGGCCAGGAGGTCATCATCGACGAGGGCACCATCAAGAACGCCGTCCGCACCTCCGGCTCGATGCCGGGCATCATGCGGCCCGTGACCTGGAAGGGGATGTACCTGATCGACGGCGGCGTCTCCAACAAGGTCCCCGTCGACGTCCTCTCGAAGATGGGCACCGACTTCAACATCGCCGTCAACGTCGCCCCCGAGGTCGATCCGAGCTTCTATGACCCCGAGAACCCGCGGAAACCCGGCCTGCTCGGGCGGTTCATGGGGCTCTTCAGCAAGCGGCTCCGCGAGATGTACAAGGAGCCCAACATCATCCAGATCATGGCCCGAACCTACTCCACGTCGGCCACGAAGCTGACCGAGGCGCACCTCCACCTCGCCCACGCCTGCATCCGCCCCAACACCGATGGGATCGGCATGCTCGACTTCCTCAAACTCGACGAGTGCATCGCATGCGGCGAGGCCGCCGCCCGCGAGCACGTCGAGGAGATCGCGAAGGGAATCGAAAACCTCCGGCGACACTGATCCGCCCATGATCGGCAGAGCTCTCTGGCTGCTCCTCCTCGTCGCCGCCGCCATCGCGGGGTGGCACTGGCTCTATCAGTCGCGCCCCGCCACCTCCCCCCACAGCAGCCCGCGGAGCGCCATGATCGAGCTCTGCCGCGGCATCGAGGCGGACAATCCCCCTCTCATGAGCTCCATCTGCATCGGCGAGGCGGTCGATCAGGTCGACGACATCCGTGCCGAGCTCGATGCCCGCGCCGAGCGAGGCCTCGCCGTGACCACCGCCTGGGTCGACGGAAACACCTCCGCCCACGGCGACCACGCCCAGGGGCTGATCTGGATCATGGACTCGACGGGCAATCGCCTCCCCCGCTGGGACGTCTACGCTGTGCGCGACGACCAGGGGAGGTGGTGGATCGAGCGCCTGACCGATCGCTGAGCGGCCCCGAAAATCCTTGGCAGTCATCCCCCCCATTGAATAGGGTGGAATCAGTTCAACCTCGGGCAGGGGAGAGCCCATGAAGTTTCTCGCCTTCGTCTTGATCCTCGTGGGAGTCGGCTACGCGTGGTTCATGTTCTACGAGCCCACCCCCTCGAGCGGAACCATGCAGGGGACCATGCATCAGTTCCAGCAGGCCCTGATGAATCACGATGCCGCCGCCATGCGCGCCCTGTGCACGGAGACCGCCACCGATGACTGCGACGCGATCGTCGAGCGCCTCCGGAATGCTGAGGACCGATTCCACACCAGCCTCAGCTCCGTCGGCTCGATCGGCTTCGACTACACGCGGCAGCGCTCCCGCGTGGAGGGTCTCGTCATGGGAATGGACGACGACGGCGAGGAGCTGATCAACCTCACGGTCGCCGTCGAGCAGCAGGGCGAGGGGGGCGACTGGAAGATCGTGGTGATCCGCTGATCGATGAGTGACACCGACTCCCGTCCGCCGGACAGACCGGACGATCAGGCCCCCGGGCCCGAGCCTGAGGGGGAGCCGTCACCCCCAACCCCCGAGAAACCACCCATCGATTTCCGCAGCACACCCGACGGGGTGCGCCCGTCGGCCTGGGAGAACCTCCCGCCGCCCGAGATCGTCCGCCCCGAGCCCGAGGCGCAGAGGACGAGGGGTGAGCTGACACGGGAGTTTCTCCAGTCCCGCGTGGGCAAGCAGATCATGATCGGCCTGGGCGCCGTGCTCCTCGCGTTGCTCCTGATCTGCTCCTTCCGCCCCCCCGCCTCTGTGAGGTCACACCACGGCGCGCTCGAGCTCTTCTGCCGCGGCCTCGAGGCACGCGACCCCGAGGCGATGCGCGCGGTCTGCACCGGCATCGCCGCGGAGAGATGCGAGGACGTTCTGGCCCTGATCACCGTGATGGAGCAGTCGGGAGATGCCAGCCACTTCGCCGATGCATGGGGGCGCGCCGGTGGATCTCAGGGGGCGATCACCGTCCCCGCCCACGTGATCTGCGAGGGGGAGAACGGCGACGACTTTCTCCGGATCAACATGCTGGTGACCCGCCAGGGGGACGACACCTGGCGGATCAGCGAGTTGGACACCGAGCCGCTCTGAGAGGGACGCCAAAGGAGTTCGACCATGATCGTTCGTCTCATCATCGCCAAGGTGCTGCACAACCGCATCCACGATTACACCGACCTGGTCAAGAACAAGTGGGGTCCGCTCCTGGAGAAGCACGGGGGCAAATTCCTCGGCGTGTTCGTCAACATCGAGAAGACCGAGCACGAGGTCATCGGCCTGATGCGGTTCAACTCCATGGAGCATCAGAGGGCCGTCACCGAGGCCATGAAAAACGACGAGCAGTTCCCCCGCCTCACGGCGGTGATGCAGCCCATGCTTCAGAGAATCGAGATCCGCCTCATCGAACCCGTGGAGTGAGCTCCGCCGGGGGCTCAGGCGGCATCGGCGGCTCCCCCATGCCCGGCGCCGCTCCCCGCCCTTGCCATGGGGGGGGAGGCTCCACTGTCTCGTTCAGGCGCTCGATCTCCTCGGGGGGAAGACCCTCGATCGCGGTGCGCAGACGCTCGATCTCGCTGCCCAGCTCATCGACGAAGCGCTCCAGCCGCCGCTGCTGCGACTCGAGGCGATTGAGACGCCGGAGAAGCTGGGGGGCATCGACATCGGTCGGCTCATCATCCCTGCGGTGAAAGCGCTCACGCCAGGGGCGTTCGGCAGCCACCGGCGGCGGGCTCTCAAAGAGACGCAGCAGCGCCTCGGGATCGTCGCCCCAGCGGGCGAGATTCTCGTGGATCTCACGGAGGCGCTGCGCCGTCGCGCTCTCGCCCTCACCCTGGGCCTCGAGGTGAGCGATCTCCCGCGCCACCTCGTCACGCATGACCGGGATATGGGGAATCACCTGGGATCTCAGATTCTCAGCCCCCCGCTGCATGTGAGCCAGCATCTCATCGACCGTCCGGTGAAGCTCCGCCAGCGTCTCACGCGCGGAGGCCAGCGACTGGATCCCAGTGCCCTGGGGATTGCGCCGATGCTCATCCAGCTCCGCCGAGAGCCGGTCGATCCGGGACTGGATCTCCTGCGTCTGCGCCCGGTGAGCGAGCATCTCGGACCTCGTGCGATTGTAAACGCCATCGGGCGAGGTGGTGAGCTCCGGGAAATCCTCCGGTCCGGGCGGTGGTGGTGGTGGTGGCAGCGCCATGCCCGGGGGCTGTGCGCGCAGGCTCACCCACACAGTGAATGTCAGCGCGAGAATCCACAGCGCGCCGGAGAATCCCCAGAGGCGCCAGTTCCGCTTCGCTCGGTCGCTGAGGGGGGTCATGGACACATCCCTCCTGTCGTCTGGGCTGACAGGCTCCAGGTGATCCGCGGGCAATTGCAGTGCCATGGTTCACGCCTCCCCTTTCTCCGGCTCGATCGCATGCTTTTTCATCCGGTAACCCAGAGTGCGGCGCGTGATCCCGAGCAGACGCGCCGCCCGGGTCTGATTGCCCCCGGTTTTGGCCAACGCCTCACGGATCGCCTTGACCTCCATCGACTCCAGAGTCCCCGCCGGGGGCTTGTACGCTGCCGCTCCTGGGCTTGGCTCGCCAGCGGTTGCCCCCTGCCCCCACTGGCGAATCGACAGAGGCAGGTCATCGCAGCCGATCTCATCGCTCTCAGACATCACTGTCGCGTGCTCGACCGCGTTCTCCAGCTCCCGGATGTTCCCCGGCCAGGGGTAACGCAGCAGGAGGTCATAGGCATCGGGCGCGAAGCGGATCGGCGTTCCTTTCGGTGCGAACCGGCTGCAGAAGTGTTCGATCAGGGCCGGGATGTCCTCGGGGCGATCGCGCAGAGGGGGAATCAGGATCGGCAACACATTGAGGCGATAGTAGAGATCCTGGCGGAAGGTCCCCCTCGTCATCATCGCCTCCAGGTCCTGGTTTGTCGCGGCGATGACGCGGACGTCGACACGGCGTGTGATCGATTCCCCGACCCGCGTGTACTCACCCTCCTGGAGCACACGCAGCAGCTTCACCTGGAGCGGGGGCGGCATCTCCGCGATCTCGTCGAGGAAGATCGTGCCCTCATCGGCCGTGCGGAAGTGGCCCTCGCGCGTCTCGATCGCACCGGTGAACGCCCCTTTGACATGACCGAAGAGCTCCGCCTCGAGCAGCGTCTCGGGAATCGCCCCGCAGTTGACTTTGACCAGGGGCCCCGAGGCCCGGGGGCTCAGATGATGGATCGCCGTCGCCAGGACCTCCTTGCCCGTGCCCGACTCCCCGCGCAGCAGCACCGAGGCCGCGCTCCGAGCGACCTTGCGCACCTGCGTCAGCACCGCCTGCATCGCGCCGCTCGCCGCGATCACGTTGTCCAGGCGAACACGCCCGCTGACCTCCTCGCGGAGCATGGTGTTCTCGCGGCGAAGCCCCCGTGTCTCGCCCAGCCGATTGAGAAGCAGCATCAGCTCATCGACCGGGAACGGCTTGATCAGGTAATCATACGCCCCCTTCTTCATCGCCTCGATCGCCGTCTCCGTGCTCGCGTACGCCGTCATCATCACCACATCCGTCGACGGGCTCTGGCGCCGGACACGCTCGAGCAGCTCGATGCCATCCATCCCGGGCATCTTCAGGTCGGTCAGCACCACGTCGAACGGCCGTCGATCCAGCGCCTCCAGCGCCTGCGGGGCATCGGTCACCGCCTCCGCGTCCAGCCCCGCACCCTGCAGCGAGCGCTGCAGAATCCGCGCGAGCTTCTCCTCGTCGTCCACGATCAGAATGCTCTCGACACTCATGGCTCGGTTTCCTCGGTCAAGGGATCAGGCGGACGCACCAGGGGCAGGGTGACGGTGACCCTCGTCCCGTCACCCGGCTGGCTCACGATGTCGAGCCGCCCCTGAACGCTCGCCAGAAGATTCTTGGAGATCGAAAGCCCCAGCCCCGTGCCCCCCTCCTTCGTGGTCACAAAGGGCTCTCCCGCCCGGCGGAGCTGAGACGGGTTCATCCCCACTCCCCGATCCCGGATCTCGATCAGCGCAGCGCGTGAGTCCGGCGCCACGGAGACGCGGACATGAATCGGATCGGCGTTCCCCGTCTCCTCCGTCGCCTCCTGGGCGTTGCGGAGCAGATTGAAGAGCACCTGCTGAAGACTCGCCGCCGGCAGGGGAGTCCGCAGCCCCTCCACGCCGCTCTCCATCTGGACCTCGATGGACACTCGCCCCCTCGTCGCCTTCCGGCTCAGCCGCACCGCGTGATCCACCACATCCGCGACGTCGGCCGGCTCCGCCTGCATGCGGCCATCCGGCTGCGAGAACTCGAGGAAGCGCCCCACCAGACCATGGACGCGATCCACCTCCTCGAGGATGTCCTGGCACAGCATGTCGCGCTCCGGATCAGCCGCGGGCGACGAGGCGATCTCCTCGCGGAGCGTCTCCGCCGTCACGCGGATGATCCCCAGGGGATTGCGGATCTCATGCGCCATGCCCGCCGCCAGCGTCCCCAGGGTCTGCAGGCGATCGGCGTGCGCCACCGACTCCTCGAGCCGCACGAACCGCCTCAGTGCCCCATGGGCGATCAGCGCGATCACCACCATCGCCAGGCTGACCCCGCTCCCGATGAGCAGCATCAGATTGCGCAGGCGCTGCATCGGCTCGAAGTAGGTGCGCTGCCCCTCGACCGACAGAAGCCCCACGACCTCACCCGAGTCAGCGATCAGAGGGGTGTAGGCCCGCATGAAGGGCGTCTGCTGAACCTCGTAGCTCAGGGTCGGCAGCGTCTCCCCCGCCAGAGCCTGCTCGATCTCGTAGACGTCCACCACGCTGTGGGGATTCTCCTCGTTGATCCCGATCAGACCCGCCGAGTCGAGCTTCACCCGGACCGAGGAGTCGTAGACGATCACGCGCTCGAGCTCATGGGTCTCAGCGAAGACCTGCATTCTCCCTCGCAGGGCTTCACGATCCGTCTCACTCGCCTCCTCGAGCCAAGGCAGATCCTCGAAGTCCCAGGCGATGGGCATCTGCGACAAACCCAACCGCAGTTCAGCCCTCGCCCAACCGGAAAGAAGGACAAGACGTCGCGCCAGATCGAGCTCTCTCCCCGCCTTGACCCGCACGTAAAAGAACATCTGGGTGCCATTGAAGACGACCAGGGTCACCAAAAGGAGCACCAGGGTCATGCGAGCCGGGAGCCTGCGTCCCACCCGCTGGGCGGCATTGAAACTCTTGTTTTTCAATGTTTCATCGCTGATCTGAGATGGGCGTCCCCTGAGGATGCGGCTGGAATTCGCTTCTGACTATGCACAGCCCAGTCCCAAATGCACCAAAATGTGCACATTGCGGCCAAGAACTGAGGTCCACTTTCTTCTGACCACATTATGCTCGAGTCGGGGGCTGGTGAGCCTGA
>JAFGKF010000310.1 GCA_016928695.1 Candidatus Sumerlaeota bacterium
GGGGTGAGGGGGAGTCTGTGGGTGAGGGGGAGTCTGTGGGTGAGGGGGAGCAGGGGAGCGGGAAGGGAATTCAGCTGCTCACACACATCCGCGATCACCGACAGCGACCGCTGGCCAAGGAGGTCGACCTTGAGGAGTCCGAGATCCTCGACGGGGTGCATGTCCATCTGCGTGACGGCGAGCCCCTTGGCCGCCATCTCGAGCGGCAGCCAGTCGGTGATCGGCCCAGGGGTGATCACCAGCCCCGAGGCGTGCACGCCGAGGTGGCGCGGGTACGCCTCGAGGCGCTCCGCCCACGCCAGGACCTCGCGCAGAGGCGGCTGGTCGAGGTCGAGCGATCGCGCCTCGGGGATCTCGCGCAGGACGTCGCGCAGCGCTCCGACGCGGAAGCGCGGCAGGTGGCGCGTCCAGCCGTTGACCTCGCTCTCGGGCAGACCCAGCGCCTTGCCCACCTCGCGCACGGCGGAGCGCAGCCCGAAGGTGTTGATCGTCGAGATCATCGCCACGCGGTCGGCCCCGAAGCGCCGCACGACGTGGTCGATCACGCGGTCGCGCCGCCACCAGCAGAGGTCGATGTCGATGTCGGGCGGGTCCGATCGCTCGCGGCTGAGGAAGCGCTCGAACATCAGGTCGTGCTCGAGCGGATCGACGTCGGTGATCCGCAGCGCGAAGGAGACCAGGCTGTCGGCCGCCGACCCCCGTCCGACGGTCGGGATCCCCTCGGCGTGGCACCACCGCACGATGTCCCACGCGATCAGGAAGATGTCGGCGAAGCCGGTGTCGCGGATCACCGCCAGCTCGTGCTCGAGTCGGCGGCGCGCGGCGCGGGAGGGTCGCCCTCCGAAACGCCCGCGCAGCCCCTCCTCCGCCACCTGGCTCAGCAGAGCGTCGGAGTCGACACGCTCGTCGTATCGCGGCATGTGCCGCTCACCCAGGGGCAGGCGAAACGCGCACCGCTCGGCGAGCGCACGGGCGCGGTCGATCGCCCCGCGCACGCGGCCGAAGCGCGTCAGGATCGCATCGTCGTCAACCAGCGCCGCGCCGCGCGGCGCCAGGTGCTCGGCGCCGACCCGCTCGAACGTCGAGAGGCGGTGAATCGCGACCAGCATGCGGTGCAGATCGAAGTCGCCGGGCTGCGCGAACGCCGCTCGTCCCGTCGCGACCGTCTCCACTTCCCGCGCGTCGGCCCAGGCGACAAGCCTTTCCTCTCTCCCCCTTTCCCCCCTCACCCCCTTGGTCCCCCTCTCCCGCGGGAGCCCCCTCACCCCCTTGGTCCCCCTCTCCCACGGGAGCCCCCTCACCCCCTTGGTCCCCCTCTCCCGCGGGAGCCCCCTCACCCCCTTGGTCCCCCTCTCCCGCGAGGGGAGAGGGGGATAAGGCACCTCTGCTCCCCCTCTCCCCTCGCGGGAGAGGGGGCTGGGGGGTGAGGGGGTCTTTGCGGGTGAGGGGGCTGGGGGGTGAGAGGGGGGTGAGAGAGGAGCAAAAGAGCACCCCAGCCGCGCGAAGACCCTCTCCTTCCCCATCGCACGGATCAGTCTCTCCCCCATCGCCGGGTCATCGACCAGCGCCATGAGGCCGCCGTGATCCTCCGCCAGCGCCTTGGCGAGATCCCAGGTGGCGGCCTCGCCGTCGCGCAGGCGGAGCGAGAGCTTGTGGTGCGGCGTGAAGGTGGTGCGTCGATGGGGGATCTCCTGGTCCGATGCGCGATCATTGACGGGTGAAGAGCGCGACGGGTCGGCTCCACTGAGCTGGAAGCGGGTCACCAGCCGGCAGAGCGCTCTCCACCCCTCCATCGACTCGGCGAGGAGCACCGCGCGCTCACGGGCGGTGTCGAGCGTCACGCCGAACACGGGCTCGACGCCGCCGACCGCGTCGCACGCCTGCTGAAGCGCCACCGCCCCCGCCAGCGAGTTGTGATCGGTCAGCGCGAGGTATCGCTGCCCAAGTGCGGCGGCTCGCTCGACCAACGCACGCGGCGACGACGCCCCCCAGCCGAGGGAGTGATACGACTGCACGTCGAGGTTGACCGCCCGCACGCCCATGCTCCCAGGCTGAGGCGGGGAAGGGATCCATGGCAATCGAAAAAGCGAAGAAGAGACGAATGTCGGTCTCAACCGGATCTGGACGTTGAGACCCGATCCTGCCACCTTCTCCCCTGAGACCGCTCAGGAGGAGAGTGTCCCATGCCCGCGAAAATCGCCCTCTTCTGGCCCGGGGACTACCGCGCCAAGCCCAATGAGACCGCCCTGCCGAGCATCGAGGCGGCGACCACTCAGCTCGAGCGCGCCCTGAAGAAACTCGGCCGTGAGTCGTATCGGATCGAGGGCTATCTGACCAAACCGCACGAGGCGATCGAGCGCCTGGCACCGGTTGACGACCCGATGATCGGCGTCTGCGTCCACTGGTTCTATGGGCCGCACACGACCGACGGCGTCGTGGGCAAGGACAATCCGCTGCTTCTCGCCAGCAACTTCTCAGGGCAGTGGCCGGGGCTCGTCGGACTGCTCAACACGGGGGCCTGCCTCGAGAGCGTGGGGCGCGCCTTCTCGCGCGCGTGGACGAGTGCCGAGGACTGGACAACGGACGCCGACTTCATGGCGCGGCTCGATGAGTGGTGCACGGCGGGGCGGATCGAGTACCCGATGGATGAGATCGGCGCCAACGGCTCGGTGTCCCCCGAGGCGCAGCGGATCGCCGATCGGGTCGCCAAGGGCATCCGCGCGCGGCGGGTGCTCGCGCTGATGCTGGGCGACACGTCGATGGGGATGATCAACGGTTATTTCGGGCCGCGTCTGCTCAACCCCATCGGCTTCACCGAGCACAAGGTCGACCAGGCGTGGCTCGTCCACCGCGCCCCGCGGATCGACGCGAAGCGCGTTGAGGAGGCCTATCGCTTCGTCTGTGAGAGGGGCGTCACCTTCCATCACGGCGAGAGGGACGCCGAGGACTTCGGGCCGGAGGCGACGAAGGATCAGCTGCGCGATTATCTCACGGTGCTCGACCTCGTCGACGAGTTCAAGGCCGACTGCATCGGCTGGCAGTACCAGCTGGGTCTCATCCCGCTGCGTCCGCCGTCGGACTTCAGCGAGGGGCTGCTCAACTCGGTCTGCCGCCCGGAGTCGAACGGAGACACGGTGGTCTGCTCGACGGAGGCGGACCAGGGCAACCTCGTGCCCATGGAGATGATGAAGCGACTTCTCAAGGTGAAGGGTCTGCCCCAGCCCGTGATGTTCCACGATGTGCGCTGGGGCGCGGAGCACGGTGGCCGTTTCATCTGGGTGCTGCTCAACTCGGGGTCGTCGAGCGCCTACGCTTTCAACCACGACCTCGACTCGCTCGAGGGAGCGCACTCGTATCGCCAGCCCGCGCAGTACTTCCCCAATCCCGGCGGGACAATGACGGGCGAGAGCCTGCCGGGCGGGATCACGTGGTCACGCGCCTGGATCCGCTCAGATGGCAAACTCGTCATGGACATCGGGCGCGGTGAGGTCGTGAAGCTCCCCGAGGCGACGCGCGACGCCTGGTGGAAGGGCACGACGCGCGAGTGGCCGCTCATGGCGACCGACATGGGCATCACGCAGCAGACGCTGATGGCGCACTACATGAGCAACCACGCGGCGGTGGCGTACGGCGACATCCGCGATGAGATGATCGCGCTGAGCCGCGCGCTGGGATTCGAGGTGAGGGTGTTTGGGAAATGAAATCCACAGATTTCACAGATGACACAGATGAGTGAAAGAGACCCCAGGACACACGCCATCATCGGCGCGGCAATGGCCGTGCACAGTGAGCTGGGATGTGGCTTCCTGGAGGCTGTTTACCACGAGGCCCTCATGATTGAATTCAGGCAGAGAGCAATTCCCTTTGAACATGAGGCGAGATTGCCCATCACCTACCATGGGTCTCCGCTGAAGACCGTCTACTCCGCGGATTTCGTCTGCTTCGGTGAAGTCATCGTCGAGATCAAAGCCATCTCAATGCTGAGCGGAGTCGAGAGGGCGCAGGTGATCAACTATCTGAAAGCCTCCGGGTATCGTGTGGCGCTTCTCCTCAACTTCGGAGCTTCGTCTCTCCAGTTTGAACGCCTCGTTCTCTGAAAGGAGTCATCTGTGAAATCTGTGCCATCTGTGGATTCCCTCTTCCTCGGCATCGATGTGGGGACGGGCAGCGCCCGCGCGGGGCTGTTCGACGCCGAGGGCCGGATGCAGGGCGTGGGGACGCGCGAGATCGCGATGAACCGCCCACGGACCGACTTCGTCGAGCAGTCGTCCGACGACATCTGGCGCGCGTGCGGCGAGGCGGTCCGGCAGGCGATGTCGCAGGCGGGGGCCGCCCCCGATCATGTCCGCGGCATCGGCTTCGACGCCACCTGCTCGCTGGTCGTGGTCGACGCGGATGATTGCCCCGTCACCGTGAGTCCCACGGGCGACGACCAGTGGAACATCATCGTCTGGATGGATCACCGCGCGACGGACCAGGCCTCGCGCATCAATGCCACGGGCCACGCTGTGCTGAGATATGTCGGTGGGGTGATCTCGCCGGAGATGGAGACGCCGAAGCTCCTCTGGCTGAGGGAGAACATGCCCGAGACATGGCGGCGCGCGGCGCATCTCTTCGATCTGCCCGACTGGCTCGTTCACCGGGCGACGGGGAGCCTGACGCGCTCGCTCTGCACGACGGTGTGCAAGTGGACGTATCTCGGCCACGAGGAGCCGACCGCCGAGGGGAGCGTTGGGCGGTGGGACGCGTCCTACTTCGAGGAGATCGGACTCGGCGATCTCGCCGCCGAGGAATTCCGCCGCATCGGAACTCGCGTTCGCCCCATGGGAGAATCCGTGGGGGGACTGAGCGAGCAGGCCGCGCGCGAGCTGGGTCTCTCGCCGGAGACCCCTGTCGGTGTCTCGATCATCGACGCGCACGCGGGGGGACTCGGGCTCGTCGGCGCCCCGCTCGACGGGCGTGACCCGATTGAGGCCGACTTCAACCGACGACTCGCCCTCATCGGCGGCACCTCCTCCTGCCACATGGCCTGTTCTCAGGACGCACGCTTCATCGGCGGCATCTGGGGACCCTATTTCTCTGCGATGATCCCGGGCCTCTGGTTGACCGAGGGAGGCCAGTCGGCCACCGGCGCTCTGATCGATCACGTGATCCTCTCCCATGCCCGCGCCTCGGATCTCGAGGCTGAGGCCAGGGCTCAGGGGCGGACCATCTACGACCTGCTCAACGAGCGGCTTGCGAAACTCGCGGAGGGCGCTCCGTTCCCCGCGTCGCTGACGCGTGGACTGCACGTTCTCCCCTATTTCCATGGCAACCGCTCCCCGCGGGCGGATCCCACGCTGCGGGGCATGATCTCGGGCCTGAGGCTCGATGACTCGGTGGATGCCCTGGCGCTGCTGTACCTCGCGACGATTCAGGCCGTGGCCCACGGCACACGCCACATCATCGACGAGATGAATGCCCAGGGCTACGCCATCGACACGGTGCTCGCCTGTGGAGGTGGGACCAAGAATCCCGTCTTCCTGCGCGAGCACGCTGATGCCACGGGGTGCCGCATTGCGCTCCCCCGCGAGCCCGAGGCGGTGCTGCTGGGCTCGGCGATCCTCGGCGCGGTGGCCGCGGAGCGCTTCGGCTCGGTCGTCGAGGCGATGGGAGCGATGAACGCCGCGGGCGAGATCATCAAACCCTCGGGCGGCGATGTCGCGGCTTTCCACGGGGCGAAGCACCGAGTTTTCCAGCGGATGTTCGAGGATCAGATGGCGTATCGCGAGCTGATGGGGGGCTAGTGAATCTCCACGCCCACGGGCACGCTCCCAAAGATCTCCTGCGAGACACTCGCCACGGTGATCGGTGTGCGATCCGCCGCTGTCCACATGGCCTCGAAGGCATCGACCGCCGAGGTGTCGGAGGTGAAGAGATCCGCAGCAAAGCGCGGCGACACACTCTGATAGATCAGACTCACCTCGAGTGTGAGGGGAGGATCTGCGTCGATCTCGAATGTGACGAGATCGCGCCCGGTCCCCTCCGCTCCGCCATCGTGGTTGAAGTTCGGATCCAGGGCGGCGAGCCCGACGACCTCGGTGTGCTCGATGGAGGCCCCATCCGCGGTGAAGCCCCGGGGTGGGATCCGGTTGTCCTTGAGATGCTGCGCCTGCCGCAGCAGCGTGTGGGTCACATCTCCATTGATGTCGCCTGCGATCGCCTCGTAGATGAGGATCTGATCTGAGGAGGAGATGACATCGTGATGGGGCTCGAAGTCGGCGTCGAGCCCGACGATCTCGCCCTCCGCATCCCACGCCCCCGAGTCGAAAACAGCGCTGCCCGAGGCATCCCATGCGGTGATCCGGAGCCAGGCCCGCCGCGCGGGGTATCCCGTCGGAAACTTGTGTCCCGTCCGATTCGTCACGGACACGGTCACGCGGACAGGATCGCCGATCTCGACCTGCGCGATGGCGAGGTCCACGGCGCCCGCCAGCATCGCCTCCGCCCGGCCGATGGTGGTCTCAAACTGAACCGTCTCAGCCGTCACTCCGAGCGCAGCGCCGTTGTCGCGCAGGATGCGTCCCATGAGTGCGTTGCCCCCCACGAAGTGATGTCGCCAGAAGGGCGAGCGCGAGGGGAGAGAGGGGGGCAGAGAGGAGATGA
>JAFGKF010000311.1 GCA_016928695.1 Candidatus Sumerlaeota bacterium
CCGAAGTAGCGCTGCACGACGAGGCGGTCGAATCCGACCGAGAGGAACACGGCGGGGGCGGCGATGATCACTGTCAGTGCGATCCAGACGATGAGGGGCGCGAGCTCGGTGGCGAAGCGCTCCTCGTAGAGGAATCGGCTGCGGGCCCACTGGTTGATCAGATAGGCCAGACCTCCGGCGAGCACGATCGCGGCGATCATCACGAGCGCGGTGCGCCACTCGGCGGAGAGGCCGCCGAGGAGCGCGCGGACGATGCGGTCGATGGCGCCGTTGGGGGTGTTGAAGAGCAGCATCCAGATGATACCGATGACGAGGAGGTCGAGCACCTGGGGGAGGAAGAATCCGGTGCGGAAGAGTCCCTTGAAGCGGGTCATCGGCGAGCTCAGGCAGACGGCGAGCGTCAGCGCCAGGGCGATCGAGGTCGGAATGGTCAGCGCCGCGTAGTAGAGCGTCATCAGAAGCGACCACCAGAACTCGGCGTCGTGGAGGAGCTCGACGTAGTTGCCGAGGCCGACGTAGGTCATCGAGCCGATGCGGTTATACCAGTCGGCGTAGATGTCGGTGGCGCGGAGACTGAGCCAGAAGGAGTAGAGGAAGGGTCCGAGCAGGAAGATGCCGAAGAAGAGGCAGAAGGGTGCGATGAACGCGAACCCCACGAGGTTGTCTCGTCTTCGAACGGCCACGTGTTTCGCCCTTTGAATCGGTCCAAATCCAGGGAAAATCTCTATCGCTCAAGTGTGGTGGGTGCAAGGCAAAAGAGAGGGAGAAGAGTCTCGCGCGGAGCCGCAGAGATGCAGAGAGAGATCAGTCCCCCTCATCCCCCAACCCCTCCCTCCCACTGATCCCCCTCATCCGTTCGGCTGAGCTCACGACGAAGCCCCAGCCTCTTCTCCCATGGCCCCCTCATCCCCCAACCCCTTCTCCCGCCAGGGGAGAAGGGGAGCCGGAAAGTTCAGTCCCCCCTCTCCCCATCGTGGGAGAGGGGGCCAGGGGGAGAGCGGGAGAGGGGATGAGGGGGCACGCGGGAGAAGAGGAAGTTGAGGGGGTTGGCTCCGGATTCCCGTGACACCTCGGGGGTCATGTCCCAGACTGACCTTGGGAGTGTGACGGTCGTCAACGCAGGGAGGCTCATCATGGCCCGGAATGGAATTCTCGGAGGTGTGGTTGTCGCTGCACTTTCTCTCTCTCTTGGAATCTCAGTCCACGGTCAGCTCCCGCCGCAGATCGATCTCTCCGATCTGGGCACCGAGGTTGCCGGAATTCGATATGATGGCGGGTCTCAGAGTGACCTCGTGGGGGCCAATGTCTCGGGAACCGGAGACACCAACGGTGATGGTCTGGAGGACTTTCTGATTGGGGCGCCGGAACACAGCGTCTACTCCGCCCTCTCGAGGGCTTATCTTCTCCGGGGTGTGCTTTCGGAACTGACCAATCAGCCTCCGGTGACTCTCTCGGAGATCGGTGTGTCCGACGGTGTCGAGATCTGGGACTCCTCTCCCCTGGTCTTCCTCGGTGGTGCCTGCGGTGGCGCGGGCGATTTCGATGGCGATGGTGTCTCTGACTCGGCGATCGGCAATGGGGGCTCATCACACAGGGGAGTGGCTCTGGTCCTCGGCGCGACAGGAGAGCCAAGTGGCAGTCCAATTCTCGATCTCGAAACTCTCGATGGAACCATGGGTGTGTGGATCAGGGATCCCGAGAGATCGATTGGACCCGCAGGGAGATCCGCGGGAGATATCAACGGCGACGGTCTCGATGATCTGATCCTTGGTCTCCCCTGGCTGGAGATGACACCCGAGGGATACGAGGGGGGAGCGCTGCTCATTCGCGGAACGGGCTCCCGACCGGTCTCGGGGGGGATCTGGGATCCCATGGGCGCCAGTGGAGCGGAGGTGGCACTTCTCAACGGATTCACCGAGGATGGGTTGGCGGGCACCGTGGTCAGTGGGATCGGAGATTTCAATGGAGATGGCTGGGACGATGTGGCTGTGGGGGCACCGGGTCGGTATGCGGAAATGCACTCAGCCAAGGGACCTCCGCCACCTCCCATCCAAGCCCTGCCCGGTGAGCTGTTCCTGGTCTTCGGATCAGAGACAGGCATCGCGGCGAGCGGGGAGCTGAGCCTCGCGGATCTGGATGGGATCAACGGTGTCCGCATTGTCGACTCAGACCAGCTCGCCACGGGGCGGCACATCGCAGCGACCGGTGATGTGAACGGGGATGGCCTGAACGACCTTGTTCTTCAGTCGGGCCCCGATCCCCACCTGCTCTTTGGAACCACCGCCACTCTGGGCTCGGGTGGTGTGTTCGACCTCGCCGAGCTCCTTCCCGGCCAGGGGACACGGTTTGGGTACGTCTCACCGGAGGTTGAGAATGTGTCGCTCTCCATCGCCGGTTCCGGGGACGTCAACGGCGATGGTCTCATGGACTTCACGCTCAGTCTGCTGAGCATCGATCTGCCGAACCTTGGGCTGTATGGCCTCTCAGGTGTCGTGCTGATCTATGGATCGCCGACTCACTTCAGTGCCAGCGCGGAGTTCAACATGGTCAGGGATTTCCGATTCGGGTGGGGTGTGGGAATCACAGACGAAACTGAATTCCTCGTGCGTGACATGGACACGCTCGGGGAGAGCTGCTCGGGAGTGGGAGATGCCAACGGCGACGGCTTCGGAGATTTTCTGATCGGAGATCCCTATGCGGACATTGGGGAGGCGGGCAATGCGGGATCTGCTCATCTGATCTGCGGCGATGGGGACAGACCCTCCGCGACGTATCGAACCCACGTCCGCGCGGGCGATGCCCCGATGCGGGGCGTGGGAATGATCGGCGATGGGTCGCACTCGATCCCGTTCTCACGCTGCTGGATCGACTATAACGGTGGCCAAGGACCGGGGAACCGAAACTCCAGCCTGGAGACGGTCACCGTCACCCGCTCGAATGCGAGCATCGAGAACTTGGCGGACACGGCCGACGTGATGTGGTCGGTGGAGACGAACCGAACGGGGCAGACCTCCACCCGCGTGACCCTCCACCACCTGACGAGCGAGATCGTGAGCCTTGAGGAGCTCGACCTCAGGCTCTATCACGCATCGTCTCCCTCAGGGCCATGGGAGCCCGCCTATCCGATGGGTCTCAACATCCAGCGCAACGAGATCGCGGGAACGGTGTCGTCGCTCGGAACGCCGGAGCACTTCGCGATCGCGGCGACGGGGGGAACGCTGGGCGTGGCGAACGGCGACATCCTCGACTATCTGCTGGGCTTCGACAACGACCCGGAGGGGCTGGACGCCAATGCGGATCGGCGGGTGGATGTGGGGGATCTGGCGTTCAATGTGAATGCGGGGGGATGAGTTGGGTGCCGGAGCCGCCTCCGCGCCATCGCCGCTTTGGCGCCGACACATGGGAATTCCGGCACCATGAGAAGAGGTCGCCCTTCTCACATCTGGCCCCCTCATCCCCAACACTCCGCCCGCCAGAGCCCCCTCATCCCCGGCCCTTCTTCAAGAGAGCCCCCTCATCCCCGACACTGCTCCTGGAGGTCCCCCTCACCCCCTGACCCCCTCTCCCGCAAGGGGAGAGGGGGGACCTGTTAATGGGACTCTTCTCCCTTCTCCCCTCGCGGGAGAAGGGTCGGGGATGAGGGGGGCTTCTGGGAGAGAGGGAGAGGGTCAATCCAGATGCCGTTCGCCCCCTCTCCCGGGGGAGGGAGAGGGGGCGCTGGGCACACACGCCCTTCCGCGGGGGAGGAAGGGCGGGGTTGCGGGAAAAGACCGTGGGCGTCAGTGGGAGAGGATGACCTCCTCGCCGTGGACGCTGAGCGTGACGCTGTCGATGGTGATGGAGACGACCTGCGCTCCTCTGACCGAGTCGCCTGGGCTGACGATGACGCCGTTGACGATCGCCATGGGGTTGCTGTCGTCGTAGACGATGCCCTCGAGGCGGAACTCGGGCTCGGGGGGCGCGGGGGGCTCGATCTCGGTGATCTCCTCGTCGTCGAGTTCGCTGTCCCAGTCGCGATCGAGGTCGTCCAGGAGCTCGTCGGCCAGGGGTTCGGGGGGCGGCAACGTCGCAATCTGAAGCGGGATCGGCACCGGGGTGGAGCCGCGCTGGGTCTGCATGTACCGATCGATGCGGCTCGCCGGGGGCTGCGCCTGGTGTGGCGGCGCGAGGTCACCCGGCGTCACGGTGGGCACCGCCGCGGCCACCGTGGTCGGAGGGGGGGGCTGAGGTGCGGGTGGAGTCGGCGGTGTGACCGCGGGCTGAGGCTCTGGGGTGGCAACGGGTCCCGTGGCGGCCCCGCCAGTGCGTCCAGCGGTGTTCGACGCCCAGAGAACGATGACGACGGCGACCACCGCGATGAGCACGAGCATGCTGAGTGCGATGGCGATGTGGGCGACGCCCGGGAAGGAGCCGCCGGAGCGGTCGGGGCGGCGCTGGGTGGGCCGTGTCTGTGTGAAGAGCTCGCCTTTCGCAATGGGGGAGCGAACGTGGCCCTGCTCCTCGCTGGCCTTCTTCAGGGCGTCGAGGATGGTGCTCACAGGACGCCCCCCTCTCCGGCGCCTGAGGCCACGGCCAGCTGAAGCGCGGTCGGAAGATCGATGACCCCGGAGGGGTCGAGCCGCATGTCGCGCTGGAACTCGCGCACCGCCTCTCGGGTGGCGGTGTCATAGGCCCCCGAGGGTGCTCCGGCGAGATAGCCGGTGGAGGCGAGGACCGACTGGAGATGCTCGACGCGGTCGCTCTGCTCGCCGGGCTGGATCTGGGCGAAGCCATGGGGGTCGTGGAACACGGCGGTGGCGCGGCCCTGGTAGAGCGGCGAGAGCTCGGTGCGGGTGGAGTAGCGGAGCCCGTGGACGGGGTCGAAGAGCACGAGTCTCTCCTCGCCGTCGATGACCTGCGCTCCGGCCAGCACACAGTAGGGGGAGATCCTGTCGCTGCCCTCGCCGAGCCAGAGGATCATGGGGAGGTCGATGCGGAGGAGGTTGGCGATCGATCCCTCGAGGTGGATGCTCTGGTGGCCCGTCTCGGAGAGCTGGGCGAAGACCGTGTCGATGATCTGCTGGCGCCCCTGCGCGTCGGCGGTGCGCATCGGCTCGAGGTCGTAGCGCTGGAGCGAGGCGATGGAGAGGAGCGTCATCATCGCGGCCTGCCAGGCATCGTCGGGCGAGGCCACGCGGACGATTCCGCTCTGGTCGTAGACCCAGGTCTCGAGCGGTGCTCCCGGCGCCACATTGGCGGGGGGCTGCGCGAGGCTCCCGGTCGAGACGACGCTGACCGCCGAGGAGGAGCCCGAGGTGTAAGCCTGGGGCGTGCCCGGGACGTCGAGCTCCGTCGATCCCCCCGGCTCGAGCACGGGTGCGAGCGGCGACGGAGTGGTCGATGGGACTCTCGGCTGAGAGGTCCCCGAGGCGGTCAGCTCGGGCAGATTGATGTACTGGGGGGCGAACACCGCGGCGGCGGCGATGGCGGCCATGGCGGCGAGGAGCGCCGCGACGCGCATCACGCGTTTCCCTCGCCCCGCGCGCTCGTCGCCCTTGGCGCGCCTCTTTCGCTTGGACTCGCGTCCGCCGAGACCCTCCTTGCCTCTCATCTCGGCCTTCGCGCAGCGGACGATGTCCTCGGTGACGGTGTAGGAGTCGCGCACATAGGCCTGCATCAGGACATGGTCCATCAGCACGTTGATCTGTCGCGGGATGCCCTCGGTGATGTCGTAGATCAGGCGGTGGGCGTCGGTCTCGAGGTGGAGGTCGACCTTCGACCGCGCCACGAACATGCGATGGCGGATGTACTGTGCCGTCTCCTCCTCGGTCAGCGAGGAGATGTGGTAGCGGACGGTGATGCGCTGGGCGAGCTGGCGCAGCTCAGGCGAGGCCAGGGTGTCGTTGAGCTCGGGCTGGCCCATGAGGACGATCTGGATCAGCTTGTCCGTCTCGGTCTCCAGGTTGGAGATCATCCGGATCTGCTCGAGCACCTCCTTGGTGAGGTTCTGGCTCTCGTCGATGATCAGGATGACGGTGTTGCCCTGCTGCCGCTGCTCGAGCAGGAAGCGATTGAGTGTGTCGAGCAGCTCCTTCTTCGACTCCGCCTCGTGTGCGAGTCCGAACTCCCCGTTGATGGCCTGGAGGAGCTCCAGCTCCGACAGCGAGGGATTGAGAATCAGCGCCAGGCGCGTGCTCGACGTCAGCTCGTTCATCAGCGCGCGGCAGATCGTCGTCTTGCCCGAGCCCACCTCTCCCGTGAGGCAGATGAAGCCCTTGCGGTCGTTGATGCCGTACATCAGCGCGGCGATCGCCTCGCGGTGGCGCTGGCTCAGGAAGAGGAATCGCGGGTCCGGCGTCAGGTTGAAGGGCGATTCCTCGAGGCCAAAGAACGCTTTGTACATTGCTATCGGTCCCCGTGTGTGTGCCGTTCGCCCGGAATCGCCGCCTCTGACCCCTCGGGGCCCCGATCTCGGGCGCGCGCCGCCCCGCGCTCGGGGCAGCGCCTCTGAGATCTCATCGGCGGGGGAACGGGATAAGCTGAGGGGAATCGGGGGGGTCAGGAGCGGTGGGAGACGGTGGGACCCAGGGGACTCATGGGGCAAAATGGATCGCTCATTTCATTTGAGTTGGCGCTCTGATGCCCCGCTCTCAGGCCGATGGTCTGGGAGAGCGTCCGTCAGCAAGTGTCGAAGAACTGGCGGCTAAAACCCCGTTCCCGACTGGAAGATCCACGGGATGTCCTCGACGCCTCTCAGGCTCTCCTCGGGATATGCCGGATCGAAGCGACCCGTGTGAACAGCGGCGGACTTCCAGTGACCGGCGGGCCTCACGGCGTTGAAGATCTCACACAGGAGATCTCGCGCCGTGGCATCCGATCCGTAT
This sequence comes from Candidatus Sumerlaeota bacterium, assembly GCA_016928695.1. Taxonomy (GTDB): domain Bacteria; phylum Sumerlaeota; class Sumerlaeia; order JABWBI01; family JABWBI01; genus JAFGKF01. The sequence goes on from JAFGKF010000311.1 coordinate 6,864, forward strand.
TTCACGGGATCCCACACAGTGATTTCTCCCCCCTGTGTCTCTGCTGTTGCCCGCGCATTGAAAGCAACCAGACCAACCTCGTCTCTCAGGAGAGCCGTCGCCTCATTCAGGGTCAGAGCTCTGTCAGCATGCTCACCCAGTGGTCGATTCAGCGGCCAAGCAGGGTTGCGATCGAGCGGTCTCTCGATGAAGATCACAATCCCTGTCCCCCCGTGCACTCTCCACAGAAGCCCTGGGCACACAGCGGTCAAAGAGTCGAGCATCTCATCGTGGGTCAGGCCTCTCGGATCCCAGTCGAAGCGCCGGAGGTTCACATTCTCCTCCCACATCGGCGAAATCACATTTGGTTCCGCGCCCGGGCTGTTGATCAGTCGGCCGCCCTCCCGCCAGCCCTCATAGATGAAGGGGAAATCCGGAACCGCAACGCTGAGGAACAGTGACTCCTCGGTCTCCACACCTGGCCTCATGCGTGCCAGCTGGGCCTCCGTCATATTGTGCACCGCGTCATTCTCCGACATCGCGGTCAGAGCCTGCTCCAGGGTGAATCCCACAAACAACTCATCCGACATGGCGTCGGGACTGATCATGTACCGGCTGTGCTGAGCGGCAACCAGAGGAGGAGCGAGGAGGAATGAGACCAAGAGGAGCAAAGATGAGCCGCGCCAGATCATCACCTACCTCCCGACACTCATCACCTTGGGATCACACCGATCTCTGAGAAGAGCAGACCCCTCAGCTCCCTGAGAGGTTTATTTCCCGACAGGTCGGATCTGCAAAGAGCCTTGATTCCAGAGATCCCCCCCGCGAAGATGCTCTTGACTCCGAGGCGCTCTCGCCTCAGAGCTTCGGGCGCTGCA
>JAFGKF010000041.1 GCA_016928695.1 Candidatus Sumerlaeota bacterium
AGCCCTGAAAGGGCGACAGGGCAAAGGGCCACACCCGGGGTGTGATGGGAGATTCCCTCGCGCCCTTTCAGGGCTTCGCTCTGCTTTGGTGTTTCTCAGACCCAGGGCGCTGCCCTGGGCTCTGACCTCGCTGCCCTTCAGGCAGCGCCTCCTCGTGTCGGTCTTTGAGGCCGACACAATGGACCGCAGCCAACAAAAGAGAACGGGCGGAGCCACCGGCTCCGCCCGCATGGTCCTGAGTGAGAGAGGACTCAGATGTTTCTGCCCGCCAGGCCCTGCTCGTCGGAGTAGACCATGATGTCTCCCCCTGAGATGGTCCCGTTGGTCGGATCGTAGACACGGGCCTGGTCCACCGATGTCTGTGGTCCGTAGGGGAGCTGGGCGCTGTCACGATTGTCGACGTTGTCCGGGCCCACACTCTTCAGAGCCCAGTGTCCCGCCAGGCGCCGGGGATCGGTCTGATCCCCTTCGTAGAGATAGACTGCGCGGTCCAGGGCGTAGTTGGAGTCGATGCCCGTCCCGGAGACCGTGGTCCCGGAGATGTTGCCCAGAATGGCCCGGATGTAGAGCGGCCAGTTGTTGACGACCGCGTGCTTGGGTATGCCTGAATAGCCCAGCATGTCCTCCATGAACGGGGACTGGGGCATGGATGTGATGTAGGCCACCGGGGTCGTTAAACGAATCGGACCTGCCCCGGCCAGGGGGAGAGCCTCTCCGGTGTCCGTCTCGGGATAACGGTTGTAGTCGATCACATAGGCCTCGATGGCGGTCCTCAGCGACCTCAGGTCGGCCGAGAGACGGGAGACCTTGGCGCGAGTCTGTGCCTCGAGGAAGTTGGGGACCGCGATGGCCGCCAGAATGGCGATGATGGCCACCACGATCAGCAGCTCGATCAGCGTGAAGGCACGCATATGTCTGGTTTGCATGATTTTAACCACCTCCATGGCGCCTCAAAGGGCTCAGATGCAAGATCAATGGGCAGTTGGGGGGCCCGATTTAGAAGGTTCTAAATAGAGACCCAGACCTCCTCTGTCAACCCTTTTGATCGGCCCCGACGAAAAGCGCCCTTTCGCCTGGGACCCCTTCCCTGCTGAAATCGACACCGCCCTGGCTTTTCACTTCCCAGAATTTGGATCGATCCACCCAATCCCAAGGCCCCACCATTGACAGTCCCCGCCGCGTTGAGGATTGATTCTCTGATCGGGCCGCTGCCCGGGAGAGAGTGAGCTGATGAAATACGTTGTCTTCCTCGGGGACGGGATGTCGGACGAGCCCCCGGTGCCAGGGCTGGGGGATGGATCGCGCACTCCCCTCCAGGTCGCCCACACCCCCCACATCGACCGCATCGCCCGCGAGGGGTGCTGCGGCACCTTCCGCTCGCTCCCCGACGGCTATCCCACCTCCAGCGATGTGGCCAACATGTCCGTCCTGGGCTTCGATCTCGCCTGCCACACCGGCCGCGGTCCCCTCGAGGCGGCGAGCCAGGGCATTGAGCTCCGACCCGACCAGATCGCGATGCGGTGCAATCTGATCACCGAGCGCGACGGAATTCTCGACGAGTACTCGGGGGGTCACCTCTCGAACGAGGAGGCGGCCGAGCTGATCGATGCCCTCAACGCCGAGCTCGGCAGCGAGCAGGTGCGCTTCCACCCCGGCGTTCAGTATCGCAACCTGCTGATTCTGACGGGCGAGGAGTTCTCGCCCGACATCGCCTATGAGAAGCCTGACGACCACCAGGGCGATCCGATCGAGGAGAACCTCGTCAAGGCCAAGACCCCCGAGGCCGAGACAACCGCCGCGCTGCTGCGCGACCTGACGCTGAGGTCAAAGGCGATCCTCGAAGCGCACCCGGTCAACCAGCGCCGGAGAGCCGATGGCCAGAAGATGGCGAACATGATCTGGCCGTGGTCAGCGGGCCGCCGCCCGGGCTTCCCGAACTTCCGCGAGAAGTACGGCAAGTCGGGCGCGATCGTCTCCGCCGTCGACGTCATCTTCGGCATCGGCTTCGCCGCGGGCATGGAGATGGTCCGCGTCGAGGGCGCCACCGGCTGGATCGACACCAACTTCGAGGGCAAGGCCGACGCTGCGGTCAGGGCGCTCGAGAGCCACGACTTCGTCTACCTGCACGTCGAGGCGATGGACGAGCTGAGTCACCTCGGCGATGCCTCGCTCAAGGTCAAGACGCTTGAGGAGTGGGATCGCCGCCTCGTCGGGCGTGTGATGCAGGCGCTCGAGGGGCAGGAGGTCGCCTACGCCGTCCTACCCGATCACCCCGTCCCGATCCGCCTGCGCAAGCACACCCGCACCCCGGTGCCCTTTGCCCTCTGGAAGCCCGGCGCCACCCCCGACGGTGTGCAGTCCTACGACGAGCCCAGCTGCGAGCGCGGCTCGATGGGCGTCCTCGAGGGCGACCAGCTGATGTGGGCGCTGTTTGCCTGACCTGTCGGACCCGACAGCCTCACCCGAATATGCCGCTTGACACAGCCCACAACATGGGACAAAATATCTCCTATAAATAACATAAATCATTTGCACACAGAGTTTTAGATGTGACAAAAAAGCGGACATATCAGAGGACACATCCCTGGATCACTTTTCGCCTGGATCTCGAACGGGCGTCCGCATTGCTCTGGACCATGCTCGGAGAGTGTCAGTCCAAATGCGAACATCTGGCATGGGTGCCACTCAGACCGAGTGTGGCGAGCGAGCTCAACCGAACGGCTCTGATCAAAGGGAGCGCGGCGACAACGGCCATCGAGGGAAACACGCTCACTGAAGAGGAGATCCGTCGACACCTGGATGGCCAGCTGAGGCTCCCCCCCTCGCGTGAGTATCTCACGTGCGAAGTCGACAATGTCGTGGGAGAATTCAACCGCATTGTGGGGGAGGTCATCGCGGGGAGATCTCTGCCGCTCGATCCAGAGACCATCATGCGTCTCAATGGCGCTGTTCTCGAAGGCCTTGATCTCCACGAGGGAGTCATCCCAGGTGAGATCCGATCTTATCAGGTGGGAGTTGGTCTCTATCGCGGAGCTCCTCCAGAGGACTGTGAGTCTCTGCTGCGCCGTCTCTGTGAGTGGCTCGAGGAGATCGAGACACCGGAGGGCATGAGAATCGTCTTCGCCATCCTCAGAGCCGTCCTTTCCCATCTGTATCTGGCATGGATTCATCCCTTCGGCGACGGCAATGGTCGCACAGCGCGGCTGATTGAGTTTCAGATCCTGGTGGACTCCGGCGTTCCGGCCCCAGCCGCCCATCTCCTCAGCAGCCATTACAATCGGACCCGCGCCGAGTACTACCGACAGCTGGAGCAGGCGAGCATCTCAGGGGGAGATGTGATCCCATTTCTGATGTACGCCGTGCAGGGTTTCCTGGATGGGCTTCGCGAACAGCTTGAGTGGATCCGGGCCCAGATGTGGGATGTGGTCTGGCGAAACTTTGTCCATGAGATGTTTCGCGACAAAACCTCAGCCTCCCAGACACGCAAAAGGCACCTGGCGCTGGACCTCTCGCTGGCGACCGAGCCGATTCCAATCTCCCAGGTCCCGAAACTCAGCCCTCGCCTGGCGATGGCCTATGCGAGGAAAACGGCCAAGACGCTCACACGGGATATCAATGCACTCATCGAGATGGGACTCGTGAGGAGAACGCCCGAGGGCGTCCGTGCGCGCAGAGAGGTCATCCTGGCATTCCTCCCGGCCTCCGCCTCTCCCTGAGAATCAGGGAGGGGGCCCCACGAAGTTTTCCTTTTCTCATCGGCACCACCTGCGCAATCATTGGCTCCATCTCCGCAGGGGAGAGGCGCCATGCTGATCACCAACGCCACCATCGTCACACTCGACCGGTCGAACCGAGTCATCGCCGACGGCGCCGTCTTCATCGAGGACGGCATCATCCGCGAGATCGGCAAGACCGCGGCGCTGCGGAAAAAGCACCGACGAGAGAAAAAGGTGGAGGACGCCGGCGGCATGGTGCTGATGCCCGGGCTGATCAACGCCCACATGCACCTCTACTCCACCCTGGCGCGCGGAATGGCCCTCCCCGGCGAGCCGCCCATCGACTTCGAGCAGATCCTCCAGCACCTCTGGTGGCGGCTCGACAAGGCCCTCCGCCCCGAGGACCTGCGCGTCTCGGCGCTCGTCCCCCTCATCACGGGCATCCGCGCGGGGACGACCACCGTGATCGATCACCACGCCTCGCCCAACGCCGTCGACGGCTCGCTCGACATCCTCGCCGACGCCGTGCGCGACACCGGCGTCCGCGCCGCGCTGTGCTATGAGGTCTCCGACCGCGACGGCCCCGAGATCGCCCGCCTGGGCATCGCCGAGAACGTCCGCTTCCTCACCCGCGTCAATCAGGAGCGCAGCCCGATGCTGCGAGGCCACTTCGGCCTCCACGCGCAGTTCACCATCGAGGACGCCACCCTGCGCGAGTCCTGCGAGGCCGCCCGCGACCAGGGCGTCGGCGTCCACATCCACTGCGCGGAGGGCTTCGCCGACCTCGCCGACGCCATGCAGCGCCACGGCTGCACCCCCGTCGAGCGGCTCGCCCAGCACGGCGCGCTCGGGCCCGGCACGATCCTCGCCCACTGTGTCCACATCAACGAGGACGACCGCCTCCTGATCCGCGACTCCGACACGTTCGTCACCCACCAGCCGCGGTCGAACATGAACAACGCCGTCGGCGCGATGGACCTCGAGCAGATGCGGCTCGCCGAGGTGTCGCTCGCGCTCGGCACCGACGGCATGTCGAACAGCATGTGGGACGAGGTGCGCGCCTGCCACCTGATCCACAACCACAACACCGCCGACCCGCGCATCGGCATGGCCAACGCCTTCGAGATGCTCTTCCTCGGCAACCGCGCGCTCGCTGAGCGGACCTTCGGCGTGCGGATCGGCCAGATCGCCCGCGGCTGCGTCGCCGACCTGATCCTGGTCGACTATCACCCGCCGACGCCGCTGACGCGCGACACCGTGATGGGGCATGTCTTCTTCGGGATGGGCGAGGCCCGCGTCGACTCGACGATGGTCGACGGCCGCTGGCTCATGCGCCGCGGCCGCCTCCGCCTGCGCGGCATCGACGAGGCCGAGATCGCCGCCGAGGCCCAGGCCCGGGCGAGGAGGCTGTGGCGAAGGGTGTGAGCCCTCCGGTCACCGGCAGAACCAGATCCGCTCCACAAACCAGTGGTATCCGGAGCGGGACAGATCGACCTGGAAATGGCATCCCCTCTCCAGCCAGTGGTAATCCAGGTGGCACGCGCTGTCCGATCTCTCACTGATGTGATCGCGATACGTCTCCGCGATCTCGCTGCTCACGATCTGTGCGATCAGCTGTGCCACGGCATCATCCATCCCCTCAGGGGCCTCGAGCAGCTGCGCGAAATACCCGGTGTTCCCCGCCTCCGCCTGATCGGCGATCATCTGGACCACATCCCCGAGTGCGAGATCGTGGGCGAGCGCCTCATCCAGAAAGCAGATCTCCACCCGCCGCGCGTGTCGGCGATCGCTCTCGGTCTCCCAGTGCCCCGTGGAGCCGCGGATGATCTGCGCGATCACGACCTCCGGCGAGGCGACGATTGAGAGCGGTGATGAAAATGGGCCTCGCCCTTCATTCCCCCTCCACTCCCCCTCTCCCAGGCTCGGGAGAGGGGGACGGGGGGTGAGGGCTGCGGCCCATTTCCAACGTCGCTGTCGGGAGATCAGGGAAGAGATCGGTGCCCGGAGCGATGGGGATGTGCGAGCCCTCGCAGTTCTGACTGAAGGCGACGGCGGGCTCACCGAGCGGATCGTAGGGGGAGAAGGAGCGCTTGCTCTCGAGGAAGAGCAGATGCCACGAGCCTGTGCTGAACTGGGTGAACTCCCAGGAGAGGCCGGGGAAGGGCAGGGGTCTCAGACACACGACATATTCCTCGCCCTCCTCGAGATCCCCGAGAATCGACCGCAGCACACGGACCTCGAAGTCGGTGTAAAGCGCCATCATGTTCAGCCCACTCTGGGGATGGTCCGGCACCCCGGCTCTCTCGATCCGCTCCTCCGTCGTCGCCGTGATCTCGACCACCGCGATGGCGTCCGAGCGCTCAATCAGCCCATCGAGCCCGGGGAACATGCCGAAGATCGGCGCGGGCAGCTCGGGCACGATCAGGGCGAAGAGAACCAGTCCCGCGAGCAGAGCGGAGCGTGGATGACCTCTCATGGCAAAACCCTCCCTGGGGCAGGCGTCTCACTCTCTCAGACGCGGCAATGCCCGGGAAGGTTTACTCTCAGTGTGGCCAAACAGCGGAGAGAAGCCGCGGGGAATTGATCCCCACTCACCCCCGCGTCCGCGGTGGGGAGGGATGGATTATCGGGCCCTGCATTGAAACGCATTTCAATTCAACGCAGTTTTCGTAGGGGCGCAGCATGCTGCGCCCGTCCCATGCGGACCCTGAGAGTTGGGCGCAGCACTGCTGCGCCCCTACAGCGCGGTGCATTGGCTGTGCAGATCTGCATAATTCCCCCTCACCCCCAACCCCTTTCCCGCGGTGTGGAGAGGGGGGGGGAAGGAATTGAAAAAGAGAGCCTCGGCTCACCTGCCGACACTCAATCACACTCTCTGCCACGCTGAGCTCCCCCCACCAGCACACCAGCACACCACCACACCGCCCTCACGCCGCCTCGTCGCCGCCCTCCATCTTGCGCAGGTACTCGGCGGGGTCGACGAGGATCTCGCGGGGCTTGGAGCCCTGGTAGGGTCCAACGATCCCCGCGGCCTCCATCTGGTCCATGAGGCGGCCCGCGCGGGCGAAGCCGATCTTCATGCGCCGCTGAATCAGGCTGACGCTCGCCTTGCGGTTCTTGAGAACGAGGACGATCGCACGGCGCAGGTGGTCATCCACCCGCCCATCCTCCGGCGCGAGGTCGCCCGAGAGCTCCAGGTCGTCGTCGAACTCCCCGTCGCCGTCATCATCGTCACCGCCGATCGGCTCGTCGGCATCACCCTTGCCCTTCGAGCGCTTCGGCTGGAAATCGGTCTTGATGTAAACCGCCCTCTCCTGCTCGAGGATGAACTCGCAGAGCCGCTCAACCTCGTCGTCGGCGATCAGGGCCCCCTGCATGCGCTGGAGGCCCTCCGCGCTGCCCGTCGAGAAGAGGAGGTCGCCGTTGCCGATCAGCTCGCGCGCGCCGTACTCGTCGAGGATCACCTCGCTGTCGTTCTTCTGGCGGACGCGGAAGGCGATGCGGGCCGGGAGGTTGGCCTTGATGACACCCGTGACGACCTTGACCACGGGGCGCTGGGTCGCGATGACCAGGTGAATGCCGACGGCGCGCGCCTTCTGCGCGATGCGCAGGATGCTCTCCTCGACGTCGGCCTTCGCGACGGCCATGAGGTCGCCGAGCTCGTCGACGACCACGATGACCGGGGGCATGTATTTCAGATGGTGCCCCATCGCCTTCGCCTCGGGCTGGTCGCTCTCGACGAGCTGGTTGTACATGTCGATGTCCCTGACACCGACCTCGGCCAGCAGATTGTAGCGCTCCTCCATGTGCTCCACGAGCCAGGCCAGCGCGCTGGGCGCGCGCCGCAGGTCGGTCACCACGGGCGAGATCAGGTGCGGGATGGCGTCGTAGAATCGGAACTCGACCTTCTTGGGATCGATGAGCATCAGCTTCACACGGTCGGGCGGCTGACGGAAGAGAATCGAGCAGATCAGCGAATTGAGGCAGACACTCTTGCCCGAACCGGTCGCGCCCGCGATGAGCAGGTGGGGCATCGAGGCGAGGTCGAGCACGCAGGGCTCCCCCGTGAGACGCTTGCCCAGAATGAAGGCGAGCGGCGAGGGGTGATCCCGAAACTCCTCACAGGCCGCGATCTCGCTGAAGAAGACGAAGTTGGGCTTGGGATTGGGCACCTCGATCCCCACAGCGGCCTTGCCCGGAATCGGGATCTGGATGCGGACCTTCATCGCCCGCAGGGCCATCGCCAGATCGCTCTGATACGTCGCGATGCGCTTGACCGGGATCCCCGGGGCGGGCTTGACCTCGAAGCGCGTGACGACCGGCCCCTGCGTCACATGGGTCACCTGCGTCTCGATGCCGAAGTCGCGCAGCGTCCGGACGATCGTGTCGGAGAACTCGTGGATCTCGTCGTGGCTCATCTTGTGCTGTGAGCGCCGCGGCGGATTCAAAAGCGAGAGGGGCGGAAGCTGATAGTCGTGCCGCAGATCGAGCTCGGCCTGGACGGGCTCCGTCCCCTTCTCCTCTTTCGGCGGGCTCGGCGCGGGTTTCCTCTTGGGACGACTCGGCGCGGGAGGGGGCAACGCATCATGATCCACGATCACGGGACGCGGTGGGGGACCCAGCGTGCCCTCCGGCATGGCCGCGATGGGATTGAGCACACGCGCGGTGGTCCGCGGGGCGGCACTCCGCCGCGTCTTGGCATCCTCCTCCTCGTCCTCCCGAGGTGGCGGGAGCAGCCAGACCCTGAGGTGCCGCCACACCGTGGCCAGGAGCAGCCAGAGGCCTCGGAGAGCCACCCCGAGCATCCGCAGGGTGCGCCGGGCCACATCGGTGTAGAGCACATCGGTGGCGAGAAGCAGCCCCGCCATGGCCGCGGCCACGAAGAGCACGGTCGAACCTGCCATGCCGAGGTAGCGAGGCAGGTTGAGCGCCAGCGGAGCGTCGTAGACCAGCGAGACGCCCAGGATGCCGGACCACTCGAGGCAGGCCACCTTGTCCAGATGGCGCGTCGTCAGACCCAGCAGCGCGCTGCACGCGAGAATGAGAACCACCGCGCCACCGTATTTGACCCAGCTGTGGCCCGGGTGCCTGCCGCGGAACGCGAGCCATCCCCACCACAGCAGAAGCACGGGAAGACCAAAGGCGACGGGCTTTCCGACCACGAGGGTCAGTCCCCCCGAGAGCCGCTCGCCGAGCGACCCGGCAAACCGCCAGCCACCCACGCTCGACAGCAGACTCAGGAAGGCGATGAGCCCGAGGACCCAGAAGCCGATGCCACGGAGCTCGTTCTTTCGCTGGGGGGAGAGCCAGGGCTGGCGGACCGGACGGGTCCTGCCACGGGACGAGGAGGCCCTGCTTCGCTGGGAGCCACGGCGAGCCATCGATCAACCACCTGCCTTTCGCGCGTTGAGCGGGGAGCGAATACAGCGTGCAATTCTCAGGGGGAAACCGGTGGTCAGGTCTCTCCCCTGGCGAGTGAGCATGGCGCTCGCGCTGAGGAGAGTCTTCCCCCGCGGGGGCCGATTGGCAAGAGATTTCCCCCTTGATCCAAGTCGTGTCTCTGTGGTCATTGACGTCTGAGCGGGGAGGAGACCTCATGCTTTTTGCCGACCGGGCCCTCGCCCAGAGAATCGAGGAACTCGAGGCGAACGGGATTCTCGAGTGCACCCATGCAGTGGAGCGCCTGGACGCCAGTGGCAAAGTCCCAGAGATGCGCTTCGCCGGGGGAAGGGCAGCCTTCCTGGGCACCGACACCCACTTCTCACGCACCATGGGGGCGGGGCTCCACGGCCTGGTCACCGCAGAGGAGCTCGACCAGCTGGAGATCTTCTTCCGAGACCGCGGGGCCCCGGTGGTCCTCGATCTCTGCCCCTTTGCCGACAGGTCGCTCTGGGCGCTGCTGAGTCAGCGCGGGTACCACCCCACAGGCTTCAAGAACATCCTGGCCCGGCCTGTGCGCCCCAACGAGAAATTCCCCAAGCCCCCCGAGGACATCTCCATCGCTGAGGTGACAGGGGACAACATCGAGAGACACGCTCAGCTGCTCGCCCGGGGATTCCTCGACAGCGGCAAACCGCCGCCGGCGCGCATGGTCCGCGAATTCGAGGTCATCCTCTCCTCAGACACCCTGTGTTTCACCGCGACGCGGGGAGGGAGCATCGCGGGTCTCGCCTGCATGGGCACACACCGGGGCGTCGCCGCGATCATCTGCGCCTGCACGCTGCCCCATCAGCGAAGGCACGGCATCCACACCGCTCTGCTGCAGGCACGCCTGAGGCGAGCCGCCGAGCTGGGATGCGATCTGGCGAAGATCACAATGACCAACCTCGGGGGCACCTCTCAGCGGAACGCCGAGCGCCTGGGATTTCAGATCGTCTACACCCGCGTCGAGATGACGAGGCGCTGGGGTTGATGACGGCCTTGGCTGTGTCGGCCTGAAAGACCGACACGAAGAGGCGCTGCCTGAAGGCAGCTGGGTCTCCCCATGTTTGGAGTGCGGCGACTCTGCCGCCGTTTCATCATTCGACTCAGCCCGCTTCAGCGGGTGCCTCTTGGCCTCTGGCTTCAGCCAGTGTCCGCTGCCTGAAGGGCAGCGATATCAGAGCCCACATCAATTGAAGACGAGGGCTGAAACCTGTTTTGAGGACCTCTCCACCGCCCCGATGTCCGGCGAAAGACCCCGCGGCGCGCCGAGGATGTCCTCCCCCGGTGCCTGCGAGGGATCGGCCTGGTCGAGCGCCAGGCTCCCCTCGGCGGGGATCCCATAGAGATTGACCAGCCGCTCGAAGGCCTGGCGGATCGTCGCCGAGCCGTCGACGAACTGACCCGCACCCGAGTCCCAGCGGGGCAGCGTGATCCCACTCTGACCAGGCAGAGCCGGATCGCCGACGATGCGCTCCGCGTCGTCGGTGAAATTCACCAGTTCCCCCGCGCTCTCCGGGATGGCCGCCCCACCGTTCCAATACAGATTGTTCGACAGCGTGAACGAGGTCGTCTCGCCGATCGGCGTGTCCGAAAAGTCGTTGGGGCGTGTCGGATTCTCCGCGCCCATCGTCCCGGTTGGGTCGGACCAGATGTTGTTGTGGAACCGGATGTTCTCGTTCGGGAGATTCGAGCCCTCGGTGTTGAGCCGCATGGCAAACGCCAGCGATGGCAGATCACCCACCACCGTGTTGTGGCGAAACACCACGTCCGCGCAGCCCTTCACACCGAACGCCGCGCGCATCACGTTCACCGCGTTGCCGAGCATCAGGTTGTTCTCGATCAGGACGTCCTCCGCCTCGAAATACGGATTCCCATCCTCGCCCAGCAGGACGAAGTTGCTCCCCGTCGACCCCTCCCAGTTCAGGAACACGTTGCGGCGAATCGTGATCCGCTGCGAGCCCACGTTGGCATCGCCATCTCCGTTGCTGTCCTTGACCACAATGAACGACGACGTGTCGTTGTCGTTCGTGCGACCGCTCCCCGCGAAGTCGTTGAAGAAGACGTTGTCCTGCACCGTGACGTCCGTGACGCTGTTGATGTCGATGTGCTCGTCGCTCCCCTCCTGGTTGTAGAACATGTTGCCCTCGACCAGAACATCCGATGCGCCGTTGTTGATCTTCAGCAGGTCGTTGTTGTACGAGTCGTGGATCACGTTGTCGCGGATCGTGATCCGGCTGACGCGCGGCTCGACCCCTGGATCGTCACTCAGGAGATCCTGGATCTGGATCACCAGCGCCCCCGCCCCCTCACCGCTGTGGGCGATGTCGAAGCCCTCCAGTGTGATCCCCTGGCCATAGAAGCAGATCACGACCGTCGAGGTGTGCCGCAGCCGCGCCTGACACGGCACCTCCGAGCGGACCGTCACCCCCTGCGCGAACAGCCCCCGCAGGTTCACCCGCCCCTCATAGAGCCCCGGCGCGACCAGGATCAGGCTGCCGTCGGGCACGCTGTCGAGCGCGTGCGTGATCGTCGCCCAGGGACTGCCCGCAGAGCCATCGCCTGAGCCGTCGTCACCGGTGGGCGCGGGGGCGACGTGAAAGGTCGTCTGGGCTCCAAGTCCAATGGTGATTGACAACAGTGCAGACGCAAACAGCCTGAGCAAGAGAGGCACCTCCCACAGCGATGGCCCCTGAGAACTCCCCGATCTTATCGGCAAAGACAGCGGACGTGCAAAGCCGTGTTGAGGAGAGAACAGAGATGATCGTATCCGAATCCTCCGAACTCCCCGAATCCAAAATTCGGTCCATTCGGCGAATTCGGATACACATCTCCCCTTGAACAGTTCGGTTCAACCTCTCAGTCTCTCGTCATGCATCACATGTGCAAATGTCTCAGCGTTGTCCTGTGCTGCGCTCTCCTCGCGGGCTGCGGCGCCGCGTGGTCCAGATCCGGTGATTGGAACACCGGCGGGGAGAAGCTGTTCACCCCCCTCTTCTCCGGCACATGCTTCGACGCCGCGGCGTTCGCCTGGTGCCTCGCCTCCCCCGTGCTCGGATGGTCCGACAGCTACGGCGTCCCCCCCTGGGGAATTCTCCTCACCCCCTTCGCCGTGATCGACCTGCCCTTCTCCTTCGTGGTCGATCTGTACCTCATCAAGCACGACATCGACTATCGGCGAGAGGAGCGCGCCAGAGAGGCGACGCGGACGGAGGAGGATCGAGAGGCCGAGCGCCAGCGCCGTGAGGCCATCCAGCAGGAGATTCGCCAGGAAAGGGAGAGGGAGAGACTGATGGAAGAGGCTCTGGAGCGGGTCCTGAACGAGCGGCAACCGCAGCCGGATCAGTCCCCGAATTGAAATGAAAAGACAGTGGGCTTCCCGACTCACCTCTGCTTCGATTGATTCGGGAAATTCGGATACAGAAGAAAAGACGGCGGGCCTCTCGGCCCGCCTCAGTCGGTCATCTCACACGCAGGCTCGCCCGCTTCGCGTCGATCACCGTCTCGCCCGCGATGAAGCCGATCAGGCTCACGATCGATGTGACGATCGCCTCGATCGGCAGCCCCAGTCCGAGCACCTCGTTGACCACCGGCAGCGTCGCCCCGATCAGCGCGACGATCAGCTTCCGGCTTTTCCATCCTTTGCCCTTCATCGTGTCGCCTCCTTTCTGTCAAAATCCGCTCGCTCCCTCTCCCCTATTGTCACCCCCACCCTCCAGCCCCCTCTCCCGTGAAGGGAGAGGGGGACCGAGGGGGTGAGGGGGAGAAGGGAGCGGATCTAAAACTGCCCCAGCCTCCTCACACTCCCCCTCTGACCTGTGCGCCTCCCTCGAACAGCGACGCCGTGCTCGAGCATCGCCACGACCCCCTCCAGCGCGTCCGGTCCATCGTCGTGAGCCCCACGCGGAAAGCGCCCGAGCTGCTGGAAAAACTCCGGCGACAGATCCGCGCGAAACTGGATCCACCCGTTGGCCACCTGCGGTTCGAGGCGGCCGATCCTCGCCACCTTGTTCACCGTGTGCCTGATCGGCTCGACCGCCAGGGCGACACCCGCCGCCCGTCGCTCACGCTCGATCAGATCGCAGAGCAGCTCCTGGAAGCCGTTGATCTCCACCCCCGCCCGCCAGCACTTCCACCGCTGCGCGAGCGCCACGAGCTGCTTGGCCTGCGCTGAGGGCGTCGCCCGTCGCATCCAGACGTCGAGGACGAAGATCTGGCCCACTGCGTCGCGCCCCGCGACGACGATGGCGGCGTGATCACCCCGCCCACGCGCCCGCTCACGCCCCAGTGCCGGGTCGAGACACATCGCCAGCGTGAGATCGCCCAGCGGTCGTGCATCACCTCGCTCCGGGCGGACCTCGCCCTGCGCCAGCTCGAACCGCGCAAGGCGCTCCGTGTCGAAAACCTGCGTCTCCGCGCTCAGCGGCTCGTTCTGCTTCTCCTGGAAGAACGCGGCCCGGCCGCGCGTGACGAGCTGGCGCTGGAGCTCCTCGTAATCCTCCTTCTCAGGCCAGAGGACCTCGGTGCCATCGAGCATCGCCTCGCGGTGCTCCTCAAAGAAACGATGCGCCCGCTCCTCGCGATCCGGATGGTCGAGATCCGTGTAGATCCGCCGCCACCGGTCCCACAGCCCTGAATCAGTCGCCCACGACTCGATGCTGCGGAAGAGCATCGCCTCGAAGTCCGGGCGGCGGAGCAGCGTCATCAGCAGCGACTCCGGGTGGAGCACGGTGCCGATCACCTGGAGATGGGTGTGTCGATCGCCGAGATTCTCGACCACCTCGTTGAACCACGTCAGCAGCGACTCCCGCCGCTCGGGGTTCTCCACCGCCTCGGAGTCCTCCGCGTCGTCGAGGATGATCTTGGTCGGCCGCCACGGCCCATGGCTGATGCCACGGATCTCTGTCCCCGCGCTGAAGACCTCGATCGCACCGTCACCGACCGTCACGCGCCGCGTGGTCCACTCGCGGCTCTGTGCACTCAGGTCGCCGTAGACCGCGCGCAGGTGCGGATTGCTCAGCAGCTCACGCCGGATGTTGGCCAGGCGCTGCTTCGCCTGCGGCAGCGTGGCCGAGATGATGACGATGTACCGCTCGTGCTGACAGAGCAGGTCGTGGATCGGGAACACGAGGCTCAGCAGCGTCGACTTCGCATGCCCACGCGGAGCCGCCACGGCCAGACTCTTGCCGTGTCGCCGCTCGATCGGCGTCCCGTTCATCCGCTTTCGATGCCACCGCATCAGCTCGCGGTGCAGGCGACTGAATGGCAATCGGCAGTGCTGTTCGAAGCAGCCCCTCGCGAAAAAGCGCAGATCGCGCGCCGCCCGTTCGTGGATCCGCTCCGCCTCAGCCCTCGTCAGAGTCGCCCTCCGACTCGCTCTCGACCTGCCGCCAGTGGCGGCTCTCCTCGCTCGCACTCTTCGCATCGCCCTCACCTCCCTCTGTGTCACGTCCCTCGGCCTCGGTCTGCTCGATCAGCATCGCCCGCAGTCCCGCCGTGCGCTGCGCCGCCATCGAGATCGCGGCCAGCTGCTGGCACCATTCCTTTTCGACCTTCGAGATCTCCGCTGGGCCGAGACCCATGAGATCTCCCGGGACCTCCGTCTGCTCCAACCACTCCCCGATCAGGTGCTCGAGACGGCTGCACAGCCGCTCCCACCGCTCGAGGGGAGTCTCCACCTCGCTTCTGGTCTCTGTCTCCGACATCATCCTCGCCACCTCCCTGGGCCGGGCATGATCCCGCGCGGCCTTGTCTGCCAGTCACACTGCCAAAGGGCGAAGGAGTTGAGAAGTTGCCTTACAGACCCTTAGAGGACCCAGATGGGGCGTAAGGTGAGTGGTGTCAGTGCAGAAATTTCTGTTGGCCACTGGCTGAAGCCAGTGGCCAAGAGGCGCCCGCTGAAGCGGGCTGAATCGAATGATGGAGCGCCTCTTCGTGTCGGGCTTTCAGGCCGACACTGCGAATGCCGGCGAGGGCGCCGGCGCTCCATTGCCTTTCAGGCAGCGC
>JAFGKF010000042.1 GCA_016928695.1 Candidatus Sumerlaeota bacterium
CCATCACTTTGACAGAGTCGATCTTGAAGGAAGACACAGTTCGCTGCATCTCCCCAGGGGCTCTCTCCATGAACCATGACATCGAACACCAGGGATAGTCCTCCGCTGACACCACCATCCCGTGCCTCACCGGATTCTGATGCACATAATTGAGCCTCGCGAAGTAGCTCTCCCGGTTGGTGAGACAGGTGTCCCAGTATCTGAACCACACCTGTCTGCCCGGAGTTTTATCCTCCGCGTTGATCCTCCGTGCAGTGATGGAGTTGACTCCTTGGATCAGGCGAGTAAGTGTCATCGCATCCTCAGGGGCTCGGGCGACGAAGTGAAAATGATTCGGCAGCACTGCCCAAGCCTCCAGCAGCCAGCTCAAACGGTCCGCCTGATCAAACAGCGTGGATTGAACCAGAGAGAGTCGGCTTTCGCACTCGAACATGCGCTTTTTCCAGCGTGTCCCACAGGTCACGATGTGATGAGCCCCTGGCAAAAAGAGATGAGGTGGGCTGTGGTGCCAGCGCCTCAGAGATGGCTCGGGAAATTCGCTGCTCATGGGGATCAGTCTGCCGCACGGTGAGTGCGGGGGCAAGCCCCCGCACGACAGAGCGCGAGCAAGCTCGCGCAGTCCAGAGAGGCTGAATTCCATCAACCACCCGGGATGAGATTCATCTCCCCCTCGATGCGCAGGGCGACGCTCCCCGTGATGTCGAGGGGACCATCGGGCGTCTGACCGGTGACATGCGCGCGCGACTCGAGCTCGACCTGATAGATCTCTTGGAGGGGGACCATTCCATCGAGCAGCAACTGCGACTCCATGGTGGTGTGAGCGCGCACACCTGATATCTCGGCGTGCATGCTGGGATCGTTGTCCACCATGGAGGGCCAGGGAATGGCTGTGGGAATCTCCAAATTCATCTCGCGACTGATCACCGCCACCGCTCGCCCCGCTCGCTCCTCCAGACGCTCCAGTGTGCTGACGGCGACCACCCGGGCCTCGGGGAAGCGGGGATTCACGATCTCCTGCGTCCAGCTCTCCCCGGGCAAGATTGGCCCCTCCGGGAATCCGCTGAGCGCCATGGCCACAGTCTCCGTGAAGAGTCTCTGAGAGACATCGGAGTCACCGCGGACCTCATCGACGCGTGTGATGCGCCCCGGGGGCTCGACCCACATCACTCGGCGCACACCGGTGGGTGAGCCATCGACGTCGTATTCCACCATCTCGACGACCACAGAGCCATCATCGCCTGTCTCCGTCACGCGGTGGATGTAGACACTCTCGTTGATCCCCTCCTGATGCTGGGCAGGGATCTCGGGAGTGTCGGGCCGCGCGTCCATTGTCACACGCTCCACGCTGTGAACTCGGTGCACTTCCCCCGGATCGCGGTGCCAGACGAGCTTGACCGGGCCGGGGAGGGGAATCCTTTCCTCAGCGCTGGTGGCGCTCTCCGCCTGTGTGATTGAGGAGGAGGCCACCGATTCCTCTTCATCGCTCATCTGGCTGTGCGCCAGGAATCCCGCCGCGGCGATGGCCGCCACCGCGATCGCTGCCTTGCCCATTCCCATGGCACTTCCTCCGGCGGCGGCTCACCGTCGCCTGCGTCACGCCCAGCCGTGTGGAGATCTCGACCTGCGACATCCCCTCGACGCTGTGAAGCCAGACCAGCTCGCGCAGGTCGGGGGGAAGATGACCGATCGCCCTCTGCAGGGCCGCGATCTGCTCCTCGCGCTCCATGATCTCACGCGCCCCCTTCATCTGGGTGTCGGGGACCTGCGAGACCGCCTCGTCGTCCATTGGCACCATCGCCACCAGCTGCGATCGCCGCAGGCCGCGGCGAAGCCACTCCGCCGCCAAGTTGCGCGTCAGGCGCGCGAGCCAGGGGGCGAAGCGGGCGGGATCGCGCAGCTGATGGAGATTCAGGTGCACGCGGAGGAAAACCTCCTGGAAGAGGTCCTCCGCGCCGCCGTGGTCGGGCATCCACGAGCGGGCGATGGAGAACACCAGCCCCGCATGGCGGCGCACCAGCTGCTCGAATGCCCCCGCGTCGCCGCGCTGGGCCTCTCGGATCAGCGCCTCCTCGCCCGGGCACTCCGGCTGTGGTGTCATGGCTCTCGGGGTCCTGTCCCGCGGAGGGATCACGCCCTCCGTCATGTCACAGGATGGCGTCAGGTTCAGAACTATACGCGCACAGGCAGAGAAATCCACCCAGACAAATCGGTGAGCCCCAGGTCACAGCACCGAGATGGTCAGAGATACTGCTCCCGATAGGAGGGCACGCGCAGGATGCCTGGGCGGTCGGGGTTGGAGAGGTCGTCGGGCGCTCCCCCGCGGCAGGGGGCGGGGGCTCCGACTCGGACGATGTCGCCGGTGCTGAGCGTCCCATTGGTCGGGTCGTAGTCCACCCCATAGGGATTCGCACGCGGGATCGAGGCGGTCTGCCCCCCGTAGGCCTGCATGAGATCCGGCCCGGCGCTGACCAGGCGCCAGACCCCGCCGCTCGTGATGCCGCTCCCCCACCCGCGGGGATTGAGCGCGTCCGCGTAGCCGAAGGTGTCGTAGCTGTCCAGGCCCTCGGGCACCCCGGGGGGGAAGCGCTCCGTCCTGAAGATGTCGATGGGCACGGAGGTCAGGAAGGAGATCGGCGTCGTGAGCGGGATGAACCGCACGCTCACGGGGCTCGCATAGCCGGGGGCGACATTGTAGATCCCCACGCCGGAGCAGGGGGGATAGCGATTCCAGTCCACCCGGTAGGACTCGAGACCAACGACGATCGAACGCATGTCGGCCTGGCATCGGCTGACCTTCGCCCGCGTCTGCGCCTCGATGAAGTTCGGCAGCGCGATCGCGGCGAGAATCGCGATGATCGCCACCACGATGAGAAGCTCGATCAGGGTGAAGGCGCGTGGTGTCATCGGTGTCATCTCCTTTTCCTCATCTCCATCTTCAGGACCCGAAATCGAGCTGGACAGTGTCGGTCTTGGAGCCCTGTCTCGGTGAGGCCTCTCGTGCCTCTCTCACCCTCACAGGACGATGCGTGTCTTCACCAATTGCACGCGGGACGGAAAAAGGCCAGGGCGGAGACCACCGGTGGTTTCACAACCTCACTGAGCCCCGCAGGGGCGAAAGGTCATAGCCCCGGGTGAAGCGAGCGGCATGTCCGCCAAAGCCCATGTCCGCCGAAGCCTTGGCGAAGGCGGATTGGCGACGGCGGAAAGCGAGCGAAACCCGGGGAAACGGGGCCCAAAGAATCTTGGGCTGGCACGTGTTCTTGCACCGCAAGAACCGTGACGGCCCCAAGAGCAGGGCCGTGAAACCAGCTCCAGGGCGCGGCTTCACAGGGATTCGCGCCAGGGGCAGGGGACAAGGCGGTCGAAGCCGTTGCGCGGGTCGTAGATGATGTCGCCGTCGCTCCCGATGCCGTTGGTGGGGTCGTACGACCACTCGCCATCTCCACCATCCCCGTCGGGCCCCCGGCTGTGAAGGCTGTAGGGGCCACGGCTCTGGGCGATCCCGGCGAAGTGGGGTTCCCACCACGTCCCCCGCGTCATCTCCACGGCGCACCGCCAGTGGGCGTAGAGATACTCCCGCCTCTCGGAGGGCACATCGCCCGGCGGCCGGGCGAAGGGATCGCGGGGCATGGACACGAGATAGGCAATGGGGGTGGTGAGGGGATTGTATCCGTCCCAGCTCGGATCGGGGGCGCAGAGGGGGGTGAGCGCTCCACCGACGTGGAACTCGACACCGGCTCCCTCCACCTCGACGCAGTGATGAGTCGGATAACCGCTCCAGTCGACGCGGTAAACCTCGACGGCGGTGACGATCGTGTGGATGTCGGCGCGGGCGCGCGAGACCTTCGCGCGCGTCTGGGCGGCGAGGAGGCCAGGCAGCGCGATGGCCGCGAGCACCGCGATGATCACCGCAGCGACCAGAAGCTCGAGCAGGGTGAGGGCGCGACAGGGCATGATTCCCGTCTCAGGGGCGATGCTCACACTCCGTTCTGACCACGGTCCGCTGCCGGACCTCGGACACGGAGTCCTGCGACGCCATCGGCACCCGCATGCCCGTCGGGATGATCAGGTCCATCTCCACCGTCGAGCGCAGCGGCAGACCGCTGTCGACAAACAGATGATCCTCCGCCGTCACCGGCCCGTGGATGCTGAGCATCCACGTATCCCACGGGGCCTCGGGAATGCTGACCTGGATGGGGGTTTCGACCGCGAGCTCGGCCTCACGGCGGATCACTGCCACGCGGCGCCCCCCGATCTCCTCGATCCGCTCGAGAGTGCTCGTGCAGGTGGCCCGCTCGTCCTCCGTGCCCGGGACCACGATCTCACGCGACCAGGATTCGCCGGGTCTCACCGGGCGATCGGGGAGACCGCTGAGCAGACGCATGGAGAGCGTCTGGAAAAACTGGTCGGCCGAGGGCAGATCAACCAACCCGAAAACCAGCAATCCGACCCCCCCTCGGCTGTCCACGTCGTATTGCATGGTCGAGGGCTCCGATCCCATCTCGCCCAGGGTGCCCGTGTCATACGGCTGGCCGTTGAACGTCATCCGAACCATCCGCTCGCTGGTCGTCGTCACCTCCACGATCGCGCTGCCATCGCGCCCCACGTCAAGCACGCGCTCATGCCCCACGAACTCCATCGCCATCTCCTGCCGCATCTCTCCCTGCGTGGGGATCGGGATGATCATCTCCATCTCCATCTCTGTGCGGAAATCCCACTCGGCACCGAGGGGATAGTCCATGTGAAGCGTCACCGGCTCCCTCTGGGGAACGGCTGCGGAGGGATCCACACCCTCCACGCTGACCGGAGTCGAACCGGTCTCCTGACCCTGCGATGTGACATGGTGGTATCCCACCGCCCCGAGAACAACGACGGCCACCACGGCGGCCCCTTTGCTCAGATTCATGAGGATCCCTCCGGCGGCGAGTCTCGCCGCGATAATGGAAAGAGGGCCCACCGATCCCACCGGCGACATCGAGACCACCGACGCGGGGGCGCTGGCCGCCATGGCGGCGAGCGACTCCCGGGCCGTCGCCGACATCGCCCCGACCGCGGCGATGAGCGAGGCGGATCGCACCGCGACGGTGCTCGGCGTCCGAAGCGCGGGGGAGGCCTCGCGCAGCGCCGGGACAACCTCGCGCTGGAGCGCGGCCAGAGCGCGCCGGAGCAGGCGGCTCACTCGCATCGGGTTCATCCCCAGCCGCTCGGCGATCTCGCGCTGCTTCATCTCCTCGCCGAAGTGCAGCAGAACCACCTCGCGCTGCTCGGAGGGCAGCCGATCGATGGCCCGCTGAAGGGCATCGCTCCGCTCGTGGGCCTGCATCGTCTCGCGCGCTCCCTTCGCATCGGTGTCGGGCACCCTCCCCGCCGTCTCATCCAGCGGCACCAGGGTCACCAGCCGCGAGCGGCGGGTGCCCCGCCGCAGCCAGTCGATCGCCAGGTTGCGGGTCAAGCGGCTCAGCCAGCGTGCGAAACCCGAGGGCTCGGTGAGGCGATGGAGATTCAGGTGGACTCGCAGGAAGACCTCCTGCGCCAGATCCTCGGCGGACTCGCGATCCCTCAGGTGCGCCCACGCGAGCGAGTGCACGAGCCCCGCGTGCCGGTGAATCAGCTGCTCGAAAGCCGCGGCGTCACCGCCCTGGGCCCGCTGGACCAGCGCGGTGTCTGTCGATGAATCCCTGTCCGGTGTCATGGGTCGGGGGACCTCTCCCGGCGGAGGCGGTGATCACCTCCGTCACTCTGGCAAACGATCCCGCCGCCGGAAAGTAACACTTTGAGGCAGATTGATTCGGTCAAAAAGAGAATCGCGGACTCAGGTCACCACTGTTCGCGGTAGGTCGGCACGCGCAGGATGCCAGGGCGATCGGGATTGCTCAGGTCCGCCGGGGAGCCCCCGTTGGCCGTCGGCATCTGAATCGGGCCCACACGCACCAGCTCACCGACGCTCAGCGTCCCGTTGGTCGGGTCGTAGTCCACCCCCGCCGCGTTGATCTCCGTGGCCCCCGCCTCGCGACCGCCCCACGCCATCAGGCGGTCGGGACCCGCGCTCATCAGGCGCCAGACCGACCCGCTCGAAATCGTCGAGCCATAGAAACTGCCCGGGGCGTCGACGTAGTCGTAAGTCACATAGGGGTGGGGATCGGAGTTGTTGATGATCCGGTTCGGTTCGAACGGGTCGTCGGGCACTGAGGTCAGATAGGAGACCGGCGTCGTCAGAGGGATCAGGCGCTGGTTCATCGGGTTGCTGTAGGGAAACTGGTAATAGATGCCCACGCCCGTGGCCGGGGGGTAGCGGTTGAAGTCGACCCGGTAGGCCTCCAGCCCGGTGACCAGCGAGCGCATGTCGGCCTGGCAGCGGCTGACCTTCGCCCGCGTCTGCGCCTCGAGGAAGTTGGGCAGGGCAATGGCGGCCAGGATCGCGATGATCGCCACCACGATCAGGAGCTCGATCAGGGTGAAGGCGTGTCGCCGCTCCATGGCTGTCCTCCGAAGGCGCTTTTCTGACTCA
>JAFGKF010000312.1 GCA_016928695.1 Candidatus Sumerlaeota bacterium
ACCTGTGTCTCAGAGAGGACAACTCTCTCGGGGGTGATCGAGTCTGCTCGTGCATTGCGATCGCAGGGGGGTCTCTGAGGCGGCTGACAATTGAGAGCTGAGAGGTGTCCAGGTTTCTCATAATCGGCCACTCCGCCGCGATTCTGTCCCGACTGGGCCTGGCGCTTGCTAACCCGCAGTGGCACAGAATATGAGGAGCGGGAAGATGGTTCAGGCCAACCCCATCCACATCATTTGGCTGAAATGCTGTGGGACACCCCGATGTAGGCGTCTCAGCCCCCGCACTGTCTGATCAGGGGGATGAACTCGCCCCCCCATCATCGACCCCAGCTGAAGCCCGAGCGCCCGGCGAGTCTGCCGCGGAGGGTCTCTCCGACAGGGCATGGTCCGCGCCGGGTGCGTTCAGGGCTCACGCGTGCCCCGCGGGGCCAGAGAGGAGACAGAGATGGATCGTCTGAAAAACATCATTGTCGGAGTGGATTTCTCCTCCCGCTCGCGTGTCGCCCTCTCGCAGGCGGTGCGAATGGCGGGATGGAACAGGGCCAAGCTCCATGTGGTTCATGTGCTCGACCCACTGGTGCTCTCGGACTTGACGAAGATGCTGAAGATCTCCGAGGGTCAGATGCGTGAGGAGGCCCGATCCTCCACGCTCGAGCGGATCGATGAGATGCTCGCCTCGGTCGAGGTCGGGGATCTGCAGATCCGCCGCGAGGTGCTCGTCGGCAATCCCTTCGATGAGCTCCTGCGCCTGGTCAACAATGTCCGGGCCGACCTGCTGGTTCTGGGCTCTGCGGGTGAGTTTGCCCCCGGCCAGGTCGCCGGTGCGCTGGCATCGAAGTGTGTTCGCAAGGTGCCGACGAAGGTGATGCTCGTCCGCGAGGAGCACGCCCACCCCTTTGCCAGGGTGGTGGCATGCATCGATTTCTCCGAGACCTCACGGCGCGTGGTCCAGCAGGCGTGGCGTGTGGCTCAGCAGGACGGGGCCGAGGCGCATTTCGTGCACGTCTATGCGGCGCCGTGGAAGGTGGTCCACTGGATGGCCCCGACGCGGCAGGCCTCGCCGGAGTACCAGCGGCAGTTTCTCTCCACGCTGATGGACACTTTGGGTCAGTTTGTCAGAGACTCCCTCCGGGAGAACGGAGCCGATGGTGGATTCCACTTCGATCTGATTGAGCATGATGAGTGTGCTCAGGGGATCGTCGAGTTCGTCCGGGACCACGGGGCGGACCTGACCATCATCGGGACGCGCGGCCGCACCGGGGTGAAGTCGCTGCTGATGGGCACCACGGCGGAGCGTGTGGTGCAGCGCAGCCCCTCGTCGGTCCTGGCGATCAAGCCCGACAACTTCCGATACAGGCTGGAGTGAATCCCGCCGCGACCGCATCCGAGTGGAGAGTGCGTGAATGAGGACTGTTCTGATCTTCTCAGCCCTGCTGGTGGTTGGCCTCGCGGGCAGCCAGGTGCTCCCGGCTGTCGCCGGTGGCCTTCACTCACCGCTGGAGCACATCATCAGGCTGGGCACAATGCTCTGCCTGGCCTTCATCATGATCCGCGTGGGGCTGGAGTTCCAGATCGACAAGTCCAATCTCCGTCAATACGGATGGGATTACGTGGTGGCGTTCACGGCGGCGACGTTCCCGTGGATCCTCGTCGCCGCCTATTTCGTGTGGGTGATCATCCCCTCCGATCCCCTGGCGTCCGGGCAGGGCTGGCAGGAGGCGCTGATCGCAGGGCGGTTCGCCGCGCCGACCAGCGCGGGCGTGCTGTTCGCCATGCTGGCGGGGGCCGGATTGGCCTCGACGTGGCTCTTCCGCAAGGCGCGGATCCTGGCGATCTTCGACGATCTGGACACGGTCCTTCTGATGATCCCCCTCAAGATGATGATCGTGGGGCTGGCCTGGCAGCTCGGGATCATCGGGGTGGCGATGATTGCCCTTCTGTTGGTGGGCTATCTCTTTCTCAATCACCTGCGCTGGCCCACCGGGTGGCCCTGGCTGCTCATCTACTCGGCGATCATCACCGCGATCTCCGAGAAGATCTATGTGGTCAGCAAGATGATCGATGCCGACGTGCCCATTCACTTCGAGGTCCTGCTGCCGGCCTTTGTCCTCGGTGTTTTGCTCCATCCGGGCCATGATCCCTCCGAGGAGATGCACGGTGAGCCCCCGGCTGAGCGCCGGGCGGCCCTTCTCGTCTCCTCGGTGTTCATGGTGCTCGTGGGGCTGTCGATGCCGGCCATTCTGACACCGGTGAGCGGGGGTGCGGATCTGGATTGGGCAACAATCACCCTGCACGTGCTCGTGATCACGGTCCTCTGCAATCTGGGCAAGATGTTCCCGGCCCTCTGCTATCGGCGCGAGGCCCACTGGCGGGAGCGCCTGGCGGTGGCGATCGCCATGTGGCCGCGGGGAGAGGTCGGGGCGGGCATTCTCATCGTCTCGCTCTCCTATGGCATCGGAGGCGACATGATCACTGTGGCCATGCTCTCACTGGCGCTGAACCTCGCACTGACAGGCGTGTTCATCTGGTGGGTGAAGGCCCTGATCAGCCCGCTTGCCGACGCTGAGCGGGGTGACGACAGAGGCGCCCCGAGCCGGCTGGCGATGAGCCCGGGCTCTGGGACCGGTGCCGTGCTGCGCACCTGAGGTTGGAGCAGCGGGGCCCCGTCGATCCCCGGGTTGCCGCGACATCTCTGCCGAGGGCTTTCCCCTTGACAGTGAGGGGGGGTGTGTCACATCGTCAGTCAGTTGCTCATTTGCGAGATGTTGCAATCATGAAAGAGATGGAGCTGAAATTTTTTCGGGCCCACGCGCAGCTCTGCGGCGTCTTCTCCCATGAGACACGGCTCCGGATCTTCTGGCTCCTCGGCCGCGGCGAGCGCTGTGTCTCCGACCTCGCAGAGGAGCTGGGGCTCAGCATCCAGAACATCTCCCAGCACCTCGCCGTGATGCGCGACAGGGGCGCCGTGACCGCCCGGAAGTGCGGGCAGAAAGTCTGCTACAGCATCGCCAATCCGAAGTTCTTCGAGGGATTCCTGATGATCCGCAGCGGCCTGAAGGAGCTCTTCCAAGAGATGGGAAAAACCGCCTCCGCCCAGGGACGGGTGAGGCGACGAGTCTCAGACAAGCGCAGAGAGCGGGCGGCCGCAGGCCAGACACGCGGGCGCTGAGCGACGAGGAGGTCGATGTGATCTGATTTTCGAGTGTGATCGAAGGCGATGTGATGGCGAGACCGAGGCGGGGGAGAGGGCCTGCGCCTCAATGACAGGGTGGCCGTGCTCCACGGGGAGGTGACTGAGCCTCTCTGTGGAGAGAGCACAGCAGGGTGAGCAGAGGATGGACAACGAGAGCACAGCGCTGATCTTCGGGACGAGTCTCGCCGGGTATCGAGCCGCCTATGCCCTGTGCAAAAAGGGGCACCGGGTCGTGCTGCTCAACCGCGGCCGCTTCGTGGATGACATCAGGTATCAGGCCCTGGTCCAGCTCCCCCTGGACTTCTGCTGGATCTGCGGCCACATGCCCCAGCGCCTTTTCAAAGCCCTCGGCAGCCTCCAGGACAATTACAGCGCCAAGCTGCTCTCGGTCGAGGGCGAGGCGGGCCACTTCCATGTGAAGTTCTCGAAGAGGGATCAGGCGGTCAACAACTTCGCCTGCATCGAGTGCGACCGATGTGTCGATGTGTGCCCCGTGGAGGTGAATGGGCGCAGGGCGATCTGGGTCAAGCCCGAGGCGGGGTGGGAGAACATCTATGTGATCGACGAGGAGCGCTGCACGGAGTGCGGCGAGTGCGAGGCGGTCTGCCCCACAGGGTGCATCGGGGTCAACAGGCCGGAGGAGACCGTCGAGGTGGATGTGGGGGCGATCATCCTGGCGACCGAGTTCGATGATCCCACCGATGAGGATCTCGCCCCCTTCGCTGTCGGCTCCTCCCCCGCGGTCATCCGAAACACCGAGGTCGCGCGCCGGTCGCTTCTGACCAACTTCGTGCGAGATTCCCTCAGACTCCCCTCGGGCGAGATGCCGTCGCGCATCGGAATTGTCGTCACGCCCCACTTCAACACCCCGGGAGTGGAGCATGAGAACTCGAATCTGTGCGTCAGCGCCGCCTATCGGGCGGTCAAAATCAGGGAGATCCTGCCCGATGCCGATGTGACGATCTTTCTCCGAGATTATCGTGAGTTCGGGAAGAAACACCACCGCTGGTGTCTGAAAGCCCTGGACGCGGGAGCCGACGTGGTCCGAGCCGATGCACTCCGCATCGAGACCGGGGGGGACAACAGGGCGGTGATTCACTTCGACCG
The DNA here is from genome assembly GCA_016928695.1 of Candidatus Sumerlaeota bacterium. Lineage (GTDB taxonomy): Bacteria > Sumerlaeota > Sumerlaeia > JABWBI01 > JABWBI01 > JAFGKF01. The sequence goes on from JAFGKF010000312.1 coordinate 4,301, forward strand.
CGGGGGCGAGTCGGAGAGCAGAGAGGTCGATCTGGCCATCCTCGTCACCGGGCAGCGGCCCCCCCGGCTCATGGACGAGCTCACACGGATCTGCGGCGTCAAGCCGGACGCCAACGGTTTCTGCAACATCCGACCCTTCTCCTCCACGGAGACCGATGTCGACGGCATCCACGCCGTCGGTGAGCTCACGGGGCCGAAGGGCAATCCGGAGACGGTCTGGGAGGGCTGTGCCGCCATCACGGAGATGATCGGTCATCTGGGAAAGCCGAATTTCACCCCCGCGCCGCCACCCGAGCTGCGCAGTGTCAAGGGGGAGGCCCCGAGAGTCGGTGTCTTCATCTGCTCATGTCACGGCACGTTCTCGGACAGGATGGATCTCGAGGCCCTGCGGGGCCAGGCGCTCGCCATTCCCCACGTGGAGCACGCGGAGATCATCGAGGGGTGCTGCACACCCCCCACGATCAAGTCAACCGCCGAGGCCATCAGGGCCTCAGGGGTCAACCGCGTTGTGCTGGCGGTCTGCACTCCTCTGCAGAAGCTCCTCAAGTATCGGAAGACGGTGATGATGGCCGGGCTGAATCCGCTTCTCTCGCAATATGTGCGTCTCCGCGAGGATGTGATCCGTGTGCACACCGATCGCGACAGGATGCTGACAAAGGCCGTGGCCCTGGTGCGGAGCGCCGTCGAGGTGGTGAGGCGGACATCAGCCGCTCCGGCGCCCAAGGACAGCTTCACCCCGCGGGCGCTTGTGATCGGCGGCGGCGCGGCGGGCCTCGCCGCGGCACAGGGCATCGCGCGGTCCGGGTTTGAGGTCACCCTTGTCGAGAGACAGTCGGCGCTGGGCGGGCAGGCGCGCTCCCTGCGTGAGGAGGGCCGGCGCTTCGTCAGCGACCTCGCCTCGCGGGTGGAGTCGGACCCGAACATCACCATTCACCGGCAGGCCACTGTGACCTCAGTGGAGGGCTATGCGGGGAATTTCCATGCCGTCATCACCACCCAGGACGGTGAGGTTGTCACCGACGCCGGCATCATCGTTGTCGCGACAGGCGCCGGGGAGTGCAAGCCCAGAGGATTCCTCTGTGGAGAGGATGAGCGGGTCGTGACACAGCGGGAGCTCCGGTCGCGGCTCGAGGGTGGCGACAGGCCAGGGCGCGTGGTGATGATCCAGTGCGTCGGTTCCCGAGATGACGAGCACCCCTGGTGCTCGCGTGTCTGCTGCAACCAGGCCCTCGAGAACGCGCTGGATCTGAGGGAGATGGGATGTGAGGTGACGATCCTCTATCGGGACATCACGTCGCACGGCAAAAGGGATCTGCGTGCAGAGGCCATTGAGGTCGGTGTCCGGTTCGAGCGCTTCGATGCCGGGGCCTATCCGAGGGTCTCACGCAGTGGTGACGGCCTGAGGGTCTCGCTCGCCGAGGGCCCTGAGATCGCGGCGGATCTGGTTGTGCTGAGCACCGGCATCGTGCCCGATGTGGAGGCCAACCGTGATCTCTCGGCCACCCTGGGTCTGCCGCTGGATGAGGATGGTTTCTTCGACAGCGACGCCAATGCCTATCCCTTCGAGGAGGCGATCAAGAGACTCACGAAGCCGTTCGAGCTGGCCACCAATGGGATCTTCGCCGCCGGGCTGGCCCACTCGCCGAGGTCGCTCGAGGCGGCACTGCTGACCGCACGCGACGCCGCCGGACGCGCGGTGGTGATGCTCGGCAAGCGGGCGATGCCCCCTCCGAACGCGATGTATCTCGCCGGCGTCAGGGAGGAGCTCTGCATGGGGTGCGGCCTCTGCGTGGCAGCCTGTCCCTATGAGGCGCGCCTCCTGGATCCGCGCCGAAAGGTCGTCACTGTCCGGCCGTTCCTGTGCGACTCCTGTGGCGCCTGCGTGGCCGCGTGTCCGAACGACGCCTCGTATCTGCGCGATTTCACCGGCAAGCAGAGCATCGCGGCGCTCGATGCCGTGCTGACATGAGAGGCACTGTGATGGGCAACGAGTTCGAACCGAAGATCCTCTACATCCTGTGCAGCTGGTGCGGGACAGGGGGGGCGGAGACGGCCTCGGCCCACGGTCTCCACTATCCGGAGAATGTGAGGATCCACAGGGTCAACTGCACCGGCTCACTGCCCTCTGTCCATGTGCTCCGCGCCATGATCGAGGGTGCGGACGGCGTGGCCGTGAGCGGATGCCATCCGGGGGATTGCCACTACGAGAGCGGCAACTACCACGCGCGGCGCCGCCTGGCGCACCTCAAGACGATCCTCGGCACACTCGGTCTGGGCGAGGATCGTCTCTGGTTCCGATACGTTGCCCATGGTGAGGGGAAGAGGTTCGTGGACACAGCCACGGAGTTCAGCGAGCACATCGCCGAGCTGGGGCCCAACCCATTGGCGTTGAGGAGGCACACATGAACGGGGCCACGGTCACCGCCTCCGCGGGCGTCCAGGCGGCCATTGTTGACCTGCTCAGGAGTGGTCTCGAGAGAGGGGTGTGGGACGCCGCGCTCGTGCCGGCACGGGTTCCCGCGGGCGACTCCTTCGCCTGGCTCCTGGTGCAGGACAGCGCGCTTCTGGAGGAGACGACGCCGCTTCCGCCCGTCATCTCGGTGCAGGGGGCCAGAGCGCTCTCCCGCTTTGCCCGCCGGGGGGTGATGGGCAGGACAGCCGTCGCGCTGCGGCCGTGCGAGGTGAGAGCCACCATCGAGCTGGCCAAGCTCAACCAAGTGGACATGAGTGGTCTCGTGCTGATCAGCATGGATTGCCCCGGTGCTCTGCCGCTCAAGTCCTACATCGACGATCCCGCGAACGGAGACGAGCAGTTCAAGAGGCTTCAGGGTGGCGATGACTCTTTGGCCCGCGCGGTGTGCCGGGTGTGCCATCTGTTCAGTCGCCCCGCCTCGGATCTGCACTTCGCCACGCTCGGGATGGACGACGACAGGGCTTTCATCGTCGCCGGAAGCGACCGGGGGCGTGAGGTGCTCTCCGAGCTGGAGATGAGCGAGGAGACATCGCTCGACCGCTGGGAGAGATCTGTCGCCGACCGGCGGGAACAGAGGAGATGCGCCCGCGCGGAGGCCCAGGCGGCCTTCGCGGAGGAGATCGCCGGACCGGACAGGTTTCTGGAGGCTCTGAGCCGCTGCGTGAACTGCCACATCTGCCGCAGCGTGTGCCCGATCTGCCACTGTCGCCAGTGCCAGTTCGAGTCGCCGGCTGTCCTGATGCCACCGGAGAATGTCCTCGCCAGGGCGCGGCGAAAGGGGGGCATGCGACTCCCGACCAACACGCTCCTGTTTCACCTGGGTCGCATGACGCACATGAGCCTCTCTTGCGTGTCGTGCGGGGCATGCGAGGACGCCTGCCCCTCTGAGATCCCGGTCGCGCAGATCTTCAGTCTGGTCGGCGATGCCACACAGAGACAGTTCGACTATGAGGCGGGCCGAGACGAAGCGGAGCCGCTGCCCTCTGTCACATTCCGCGAGGACGAGCTCTCGGAGATTGTGGCCCCCTACTTCGAGACACACCGCGCCCAGGGGGAGAGCCCATGACCGACGCACTGAGGATCAAACACTCCCCCGACGAGGCGCTGCGCGCTCTCCTGGCATTCCTTCTCGAGAGCGGCAGGGTGAGCGCCGTGCTCAGCCTCGAGCGGATCGGGAGGGAAAGTGACCCCGTTCAATCCCTGATCACGGATCCGGAGGCGCTGGATTCTGCGACCCCTCTGCTGCCCATGATGCCGTCGAACGCGGGGAAACTGCTGGCTGAGATCACCGAGCTGAATCCCACCCCCGAGCCGATCGCCGCCGTGCTCAGGCCATGTGAGCTCAGGGCCCTGGTGGAGCTGAGAAAGCTGAACAGGGCCCACCTGGAAAACACCCTGCTCATCAGCTTCACCTGCGGCGGCGTCTTTCCCCTCTCCACCCGTGGTGGCAATGGGATCGACGCGCGGACGGCACAGTGGCGCGATGCGCTCTCGAGGGGCGAGAACGCCGATGGGATTCGGCCCACATGCCGAGCCTGTGAGCACTTCGTGCCGTCCGGAGCCGACCTGACCGTGGCTCTCGTCGGTGAATCCGCAGGCAATGGGACGTGCACGATCCTGATCGACAGCGAACGCGGCGCCGAGGCCCTCGAGGGCTTCGAGGGCGAACGCACCGAGGTGGAGCCCGAGTCCGAGGCGCTGAGGGCGCTGCAGGCGAGACGAGCCCAGGGGGCAGATGATCTCTTCAGCGATCCGGACACAGCCGACCTGGGTCTCGACGGCCTGATTCGAATCTTCGGACGCTGTCTCTCATGCCGCGCATGCAGCACGGTGTGCCCCATCTGCTATTGTGATCTGTGCTATTTCGACTCCTCGACCGCGGAGTCGAACCCGACCCGGATCGAGGCTCAGCTGAGACATCGCAGAGCGGTCCGCATTCCCACCGACACCGTCAGGTTCCACATCGGTCGGATGATGCACATGGCCATCTCCTGCGTGGGCTGTGGAATGTGCTCCGATGTCTGCCCGGTGAGCATCCCCGTGGCCACGCTGTTCAGCATGGTCGGGAGATCAGCCGGCGACGTCTTCTCCTATGTGCCCGGCAGGGATCTGACGGAGGCGCTGCCGCTGACCCGATTTGAGGCGGAGGAGCTGACTCACATCGGCGAGGAGAGGAGCGAGCGATGAGTGAGAGCCCCTTTGTCCCGACCATTGTGGGATTTTTCTGCAAGTGGTGCTCGTACACCGCGGCCGACCTCGCCGGGGTGAGCCGCAGCACGTGTCCCCCGACAGTCAGGATCATCCGCGTCATGTGCTCCAGCCGGGTTGATCCTCTCATGGTGGTCACCGCTCTCCTCAGCGGGGCCGACGGGGTGATGATCGCCGGCTGTCACCCGGGCGAGTGTCACTACAGAACGGGGAACTATCAGACACGCCGACGGTTCGCCATGCTCGAGAGCATCCTCGGAAGCCTCGGGCTCGACACAGAGCGCCTCAGAATCTCCTGGATCGCCGCCTCCGAGGGCCACAGGGTGGGGGAGGTCATCAGCCGTCTCACCAACAGCATTCAGCAGATCGGACCCAATTCCGCCCGGCAGGCGATGTTTCTCTGAGATCCGACGTTCCACTGGCTGCGGCTTCTCCCTGATCCCGCGCATCCTCGGGGATTTTCATCCCCTCTTGCACGGCGCTTTGAGATGGACCCCGTCCTCGTGTCGGGGCCGATCCTCACGACCGTCACCGACATGTGCGGGTTCTTCATCGTTCTCACCATGGCCAGCATGGCGCTGCCCCTGCTCACCATGGGCTGAGGCCCGCTCAGAGAGGACCCGGGCGACACATCCTGACCCGGGCACTCAGCCCATGGAAGGCAAGAGAGCGCTGAGGCCATGTCGGCTGGACTTGCTCAAAGACGGGTCTGAGAGGTAAAGACCAGCAGAGGGAGGCAAATGCTCTCGGAGATTCCACCAGCGATCTCACTCCCCGCCGGGATGCTCCTGCTGTGGGCGGGGGCGGAGCTCTTGGTCCGTGGCGCCAGCCACCTGGCGGCGGCCCTCGGGGTCTCACGCCTTGTGATCGGCCTCACCCTCGTCGCCTTCGGCACATCGCTTCCCGAGCTCATGGTGAGCCTCACAGCGGGCATCCGTGGAGAGCCAGGGGTGGTTCTGGGCAACGTGGTCGGGAGCAACATTGCCAACATTGGGCTCATCGTGGGCCTGGCCGCTCTGCTGCGGCCCATCGCGGTTCAGCATCGGGTGACTCGCCGTGAGATCCCCTGGATGCTCATTGCAGCCCTTCTCACGGTGCCGCTCGCAGTGGACGGCGGCCTGGGACGCGGCGCTGGTGTGATTCTCATGGGGACCTTTGGTCTGTATCTCACCTTCTTTTTCTGGGCTTCCCCCCCAACAGGGTCCGAGCCAGAGGGCGAGCCCCTCTCCAAGGCCTGGGCCGTGCCCCTTGGACTCGCGGTCCTGGGCCTGGGACTTCTGATCACAGGGGCTCCGCTGTTTCTGAATGGGGCCATCGCCGTCGCGCGGGCTGTGGGGATCAGTGAGCTGGTCATCGGTCTCACACTCGTCGCGGTCGGCACCTCTCTCCCCGAGCTCGCCACATCTGTGGTGGCCGCTCTGAAGGGACAGTCCGACATCGCTCTGGGCAACATCGTGGGCAGCAATGTCTTCAACGTGCTCCTCATCCTGGGGGCCACCGTCACTGTGTTCCCCATTGAGGTCCCCTCTCTCGCTCTCTGGCGCGATATCCCGGCCATGCTGATCCTCTCCGCCCTGCTGCTCCCGGTCTGCCGCACCGGCTTCACAGTGAGCCGCTTGGAGGGGGTGCTCCTGCTGTGCCTCTATGGGCTGTACTTGGCCTGGCTCTTTCTCTCATGATCTGCAAAGGAGTGTGCCGCGATGTCTGAGTCCTCACCGCCTGGTCCGACCCGGAGACGAAAACTCCGGCGGCGCCGCACACCTCACGGCGCGCCGCCGTGCACGCTGACAATCGACCCGGAGGCCCCGCGGCCCTCCATGCACCTGATCGGATATGGCCCTGATCAGGTCACGGAGGAGGATCTCGAGCGCCCCAGTCTCATCCGCAAGCACCTCGACAAATGGCCTGTCGTGTGGGTCGACGTGGCGGGCCTGGGTGACGAGCAGATCCTCCGGGAGATCGGCGAGATCTTCGACATCCACGGCCTGGCGCTGGAGGACGTCGTCAATGTCCATCAGCGCTCCAAGGTGGAGGAGTACGAGGACCACATCTTCATCGTCTCCCGCATGATCACCCCGGGCGAGCGCTTCGAGACCGAGCAGCTGAGCCTTTTCCTGGGCCGCGGATGGGTCCTCACATTCCAGGAGCGACCCGGCGACTGCCTTGATCCCCTGAGGCGGAGAATTCGCCACGCGCGGGGACTCGTCCGAAAAATGGGGGCGGATTTTCTGGCCTATGCGCTCCTCGATGCCGTCGTGGATGGCTACTTCCCGATGCTGGAGCAATGTGAGGCGGATCTGGATCGCCTGGAGGAGCAGATCATGCGCGTCCCTCGCTCGGATGTCATCTCGCACCTGCACGCCATGCGACACACCCTTCAGATGCTGCGCCGATCGATCCTGCCACTGCGCGAGGCGCTGAGCAGTCTGCTGCGCGATCAGCCCCCCCAGTTCACCGATCAGGTTCTCCCGTACCTCCGAGACTGCCAGGACCACACGGTTCAGATCCTCGATGAGATCGACACGCAGCGCGAGCTCTGCGCCAGCCTGGCGGACCTCCACCTCTCGAACATCAGCCATCGCATGAACGAGGTGATGAAGGTCCTGACCATCTTCGCCACGATCTTCATCCCCATCGGCGTGATCGCCGGCATCTACGGCATGAACTTCAACACCGAGCGCTCACCCTGGAACATGCCCGAGCTCAACTGGGCCTTCGGCTATCCGTTCGCCCTGGGATTGATGGCGGCAGTGGCCGCTGTGCTGCTCTTCCTCTTCCGGCGATGGGGTTGGCTGGGGGGAGCCCCGGCGGCAAAGAGGCGCGGGGAGCCGCCTGCTGGTGAGGGAGACAGGGGGTGACCGATCCGCTCCCTGCATGGGGTGAGGTGGCCTGAAATCCTCGACCTGTTCTGATTGCACTTTGGCTCATGAATGTCCCTGAAAAGCTCAGAGCCTTGGATCGACCAGTGGCAGGTCTCAAAATCCAAGCGATCTCAGAGAGATCAGGGCACGAGCCGCGGAGACCGAACCCGGGGCCACAGCGTCAACGAGCTCCCGTGCAAAGTTGTCAATGGGATGTGGATTCAGATCAGGTCCACATCGATCATCCCGGGCAGTGACAATGTCATGATAATGAGTTGACAGTTGTGACTCCTCGGCGCAGTCAGAGGATCGGAATTCACAGCGACAGCCTGAACCCCCAGGGTCTCTCCGAAAATTCCAAACCAGCACATCGCCACCCAGGGATTCTTCACTGCCGCCTTGCCTGAGTGAACTCTGCAGCAGGGGAAAGTGCAGAGACGAACTCGCATTGCCATGCCGTCTCTGCGGCGCGGTGAAAGGGAGGGACTTGGCCATGAGCGGTCAAAGGGGCCCCTGGGACTTTGCTCCTCGGGTGTGGGCTAAAGATGTTTTCACAGTCCTGATTCTTGCGATTCTCGCTGCTCCCTGGTCCACCGCTCTGCCCCAGCGATATGGCGACCTCGACATTGATGGTCAGCCCACGGCCTGCGATGTCGTTTTGCTCGTCAACCATCTGAATGGAACGAGTCCTCTGTCACCGGAGATGCTCCCCTATGCCGACGCCGACCGCGACATGGACGTCGACGATGACGATGTCGCGTGGATCGTGGACTCGGCCCTCGGACTCGTGGGCCTCTGGGGCACGGAGCAGCAGGCGCGCTTCTGTGAGGCGACATCCGCGCTCCTCGAGGGAACCCGGGGCGCCGAGATCGTGATCGAGCTCAGCGACTATGCCCCCGGCACGTCGGTCCTGCTCGAGGTGATCGCCGAGGGCACCTCGGCCACCGAGGGCGTGGACTTTTCACCGATTCCCGCGTCAGTGGAGGTGACCATCGACCATGCGGTGATCCCGATCTCCCTTCCTGATGACTCCGAGCGAGAGGGCTTCGAGACGATCGAGATCCAGATCACCAGCGTCACGGGCTTCGATCTGATCCTGCCCACGCGCCACGTGGTGCTCATCGAGGACAACGACCGCCTGTGGCAGGGCGTGTTGGCCCTCGGCGAGGGCGCCTTCAACGACTGCGTCGCGTTCGACATGGTGATCCTCAGCGACGAAGGCGCCCTGAGCGGCCTGCTCCTCGGCGGCACGGAGCCCAGCTTCCCTGACGGCCAGTGGCCGATGAGCGTGGCGTTCACGACCGGCGGGTTCGAGGCCGAGGTCTCGGGGATCCCCGCGCCCACAGGTGCGTTCTTCGGGGCGGAGCTCGAGAGGGGGCTGGCACTGACCGCCTCGCCCGAGTCGATCACCTCCGCGGACGACAATGATCTCTTTGGAGTATTCGAGGAGACCTTCACGTCTCCCACAGCGCCGCACCTGAGCCGCACCATTGTGGGGACCTTCGGATTGATTCAGATGGTTGATCCCCAACCCGACATCGCGCCCGAGGTCCAAGACATCATCACAGGGGCCACGAGCTGGCACCGCCCGATGCACTTTCCGGTGATCACTCCGGTGTCTTCAACCCGTTTGACCACTCCACGGATCCCGATTGTCGTTCCAAATGTGTCCCAGCCGATCCAAGACGCGACCATGGCCGTGCGTCCAGACTGGGTCAACGAGCTCCGTCCGGGGGGAGTTCCTTTCTCTGAACCCGAGGCAGACCTGTTCACCGCCGGGGGCCACGTCAGTGATCCCGCATCTGCGCCCAGCAGCCCGTCATTCCGGCTCACCGAGGCCTGCTTCGGCCAGCCGCTTGCTCACAATATGCTTCATCCAAACCTCGCGGGGAACACTCTCACAGAGGTGAGAGATCTGCTCTACTACGATCCTGATCAGAGCTACCCCCCCGGTCACCCGGATGGGATTCCTGCATTCCGCTATTTGGCGCTGCTCTACACCCGGGACTATCCCGCTTCGCCCGAGTCGCTCTGCGCCCAGTTCGAGACCATGGAGGACTTCTACGGCCCCGCGGAGCGGGAGCGGGCTCAGGAGGCTGAGATCCTCCTCCGCGATGCCCTCAAGTATCAGCCCATGAGCCGGGAGCTGCGCCACGCTCTTCTCGATCTCATCTGCGACCGGGCCCGGGCCGAGCTGATCCTGGCCCGCAACGCCCGGACGGAGGCCATCGAGCAGCGGCTGTTTCCCACTGCCATTCCAGGTGAGAACACCATCACCAACGAGATCGCAGCCTTCGAAGGGCTGTTCAATCCCGCAGGCGACAGCCCCTACGACAGTGCCCTCGCGCCTTTCAGCGAGCTCCTGCGTGACCGGATGGGCGTGAGGGTCAGCGAACTGGATCCAAGTCTGGATGCTGTGGAGCCGCCCTTTGGATTTTATCTGTTCCAGCGGGAGGTGCCCTATCGCTCGCAATACGCGGCTCAGTATCTCGTCAGTGGCGTGCTGACGTCGGTGATCGACACCGGGGGGCAGCCACTCTTCGCCGGATACAAAGACCTGGTGGTTCTCTTTGAGGTTCTGACCGACCAGGCCCAGAGCGCCGTGGAGCTGGCACGGCTCTATGCCATGCGCGCCACGGGCAGCGATCTCGACAATGCTGAGGCGCTGATCCGCGAGACGCTCCAGGAGACACGGGCCATCGGTGAGATGCTTCTGGGGCTGTTCCCTGGCTATGAACCTGCACCGAATGATGCGTCAGGACTCTCTGGAGCGATTGCCGGCTGGCGAGCCGCCATGACCCAGCTCGAGGGTACGCAGGATTTCCTCGAGGGCGAGGTCAACATGCTCGGTTTCACCGAGGACTTCGTGATGCTCGTCCGGAATTCAACGGGGGCCTACTCCTTCAACACCCTCAGCGGATACATGCAGGAGAACGCCAATGCCCCCCTTCCGCGCGCCGAGAGTCTGTATGATGAGGCCGTGGCCAGCCATGACACCTACCGTGGCTATCAGGATCAGCTGGCCATACAATTCCAGCGGATCTTCACGCCCCGCGACGATCGACTCTATCAGATCACCGGGGTGCGCTACCCCGAGGCCCTCACCACCAACCCCGCTTCGAATGAGGGCAGCGAGATCCAAATTCAGATGCTGAGCATCGATGTCGCTCGGAACCGCATCCGGCGCAACGCCCAGGAGCTGACGAATCTCAACGGACGGATCGACAACATCGTGGCTCTCTGGGCCTCCCGCGAGGCCATCGATGCAAACCTGATGGACATGCACATCTCATTTGGTGATCAGCGGGCGACTGTTCAGGAGAAAATCGGAGCCATCAACGGCGCCCAGGCTTTGGCCAATGAGTTGGCTGCCGCAGCGGACTCATATGGATCCACGCCGCCAAATTACTGGGGTGTGGGTGCACACATTGCCAATGGATTGTTCCAAGCTGGCATGGAGGTCATGAAAGGCTATTACCTGGGAGATCTCGAAGAGCTGGCGGCGCGGGAGCAGGCGGGCGTCGTCACGCTCCAGGGTCGACTGGCCTCGGCGGAGCTCCAACGGGAGATCAACGACATCCTGCTGGAGATGAATGTCAATGCGATCGACTCCACCGAGGCAGCCCTGCTTCTGACTCAGGAGGTGGCCCGGCTGACCGCTCTTCACGACGAGGCCAACGACATCCTGGCCCAGATGCGGCGCGAGTCTCAGATGCTCTCCGACCGCTATTTCGCCGACTCGATTCACCAGATCCGCTATCAGGCGAACCTCCTCGAGGCCGAGGAGGCCTTCCGCCGCGCACAGGAATGGGCCCTCTTCATGGCCCAGGCCTTCGATTTCAAGTGGAACACCCCCTTCACCCACGGCAGCTGGAGCACCGCCGATGTGTTCCGTGTCCGCAACGCCTCCGAGCTCGCGCCGCTGATCGCGGCCATGGACGACAAGGACTTCCAGCTCGGTTCGGTCCCGGAGCAGGACTACGAGAGCTGGATTTCCCTGCGCGAGCACATCTTCCACGAGAGTGTGGAGACCTTCCGCGAGAGGCTCGCCGACAGCGTCAACGTGAACGGCAACATCGAACTCGTTTTCGGCACCGCCCGAGAGGTCGCCGACGAGAACTTCTTCCTCGGACCCGTCGGGGATCCCACGTTCGGTGGCACGTGGCGCGACAAGATCGACACCCTCGCCGTCAGCATCGTTGGGGCTCACTCCCTCGGCTATGACAGCGTGACGGGTTTCCTGGGCCAGGGGGGCGCCCAGCGCTTCCGCAACGAGACGGTCGGAACCCCTGATCCCGAGGACGCATTCTCGGAGTTCCGCGATTGGAGTGCGGGCCATTGGTTCCGAACCACCGACGAGTATCACCCCTGGGCCTTCACCGACACCCTGCGGGGTCCGATCACGATCGCGCTGACCACCGCCCCCCACACACTCTCGCCCCACACCGTCACGTTCTTCCGCGAGCGCAGCGTCGCCGCCACAGAGTGGACGCTGGAGATCCGCCCCGGGGACCCCCAGCGGCTGAGCATCGACGAGATCGAGGACGTCGAGATCCACTTCGACCACATCGCCTCGTTCCCGAGGCTGAATCCCTGACGAATGGAGGATTCCCACCATGAAGCGCGCACTGATCTGCCTGGCCACTCTCGCCCTGGCAGCTCTGCCCGCGGGCGCCCAGGAGGCGCTGGGGTATGTGAATTACCAGGGGCTACTGACCGACTCGGCAGGTGTGCCGCTGGCCAGCGGCACCTATGATCTGGTCTTCCGCCTCTATGCGGACGACGATGGAACCATCGTCGCCTGGGGGCCGGAGATCCATGAGGAGACCCAGGTGATCGAAGGTCGTTTCAACGTCATTCTCGGAAGCTCTGTGCCACTCATTGACGGCTTTGTCGGGCCGGAACGTTGGCTCGGTGTGACAGTCAGTCCGGAGGCGGAGATCACCCCGCGCCATCAGGTGCTCAGCACCCCCTATGCACTCAGTGCCGGCAACGGTGTCCCTGCGGGAACAGTCGTCATGTGGTGGGGTGACAGGGACAATATCCCCTACGGTTGGGAACTGTGTGACGGCACCGCCGTCACAACATCCAATTCCCCCATTGCCGGTGTGATCAAACCCAACATGACGGACACTTTTGCCCGAGGGGCGAACGCATCGGACCAAACGAGGTCGGACTTGGATCATGGGACACCTGGTGTCGACGGCTATGTGACGCTGACCACAGCCAATCTTCCCGATCACGCACACACTGTTGCCGATGCGTTTCTTTTTGAAAGTGAGCAGGCGGTCACAGAGCGCAGCAATCAACCCGATCCCCCAGACTGGCCCAATACCGGAGGTGTGCCGGCCCCCACCTGGGACCACGAGCACGCACCGTTTGATGGAGCCTCCTACTGGGGCAACACCGGAACGGACACCGACAACACTGAATTCGTATACAGAAATACCAACACACGCGGCACAGCGGGAGCTGCAGCCCAACCCTTCGAGGTGATGCCACTTCATCAGCAGTTCTTTTTCATCATCCGGGTGCTCTGACGCCGCGCATCGCCGCGGTGACCATGCAGTGTGAGGCGATCCCCGGAGAGTGATCGGAGAGGATGAGATCCGCTCAGTTCTCCGATGTCCCCACACTCATCCTCCAGACATGCACCAGCGGTTTGTCCCCATCACCGTGCGGCTCGAGGACATAGAGCAGGCCGCTCCCACGGTCGAAGCACGCGGCGCCCACATGATGAAGCTGCTGCTCCGATGCGATGTGCCACAGGCGGTCATCGATCTCGAGTGTGGCGTACGGTTGGGGCTCATGCGCCTCTCGCTCTCCGTTCGCCACGGCCGCGAGATCCGCGGGGTCGTAGAACAGGATCTGTCCCTCGAAGCCCGTGCTCCACCAGCCGCGCTCCCCATCCGGGGGCACCTCGGGGAATGGAGGCTCATCGGGCCAAACTGTGCCATTGCTGAATCCATACCAGCACTCGCCCAGGCCCTTGGTGCCGACGAAGATCACCGCCGACCGGTCGCCCGCGGTGATCCACGCCCCGCCGGACCACTCGTCGGCGTGTTGATAGCCGTTCATCGAAGAGGGATTGTCGTCGTAGACGCTGCCGTAGAGAAGGAGGGGAACGGCGGGAATGGCGCTCTCGGGTGAGGGCGGATTGCCCTCGTTCCACGGACCGCACGCGATCAGCGAAGGCCCCAGAGACCCCTGCCCGCCATCGCGGAACCGCCCCGTGGCCAGGAGCATCCCCGGCGTGTGCGCATCGGCCCAGTCCTGCGGGATGTCGAACATGTAGTCGGTCGTCACGTAGTTCCAGAGGCCATCGATGCACCAGGTCCCGGCTGACTGAGGGTTCGACAGATCGAGCTCGCACCAGCCATGGGAGGGGCCCGCATCGCCCTCCTGCATGTGGACGCCCCAGCAGAAGTGCAGCTTGGCCGAGGTCTGAGTGCCCTGCGGAGGCAGATATGCCAGACCGGCCCGCGGGATCTCCCAATAGAAGCGGTCGCAGAGATCTCCCCGGATATCGTGGAAGTCCTGCAGAGTCGTCGCCGTGTTCAGGTCAGCCAAGTTCCGGGTCAGGGAGATGACCGGGACCGGGATGCTGATCTCAGAGACCAGCTGAGTGTGGTTGTGGCCGGTTCCGAAAAGGGAGCCGGGATACCCATCATAGGAGCTGTCGGGATCACCGATCGGACAGTGGGTCAGCGCATCCCCGCCCCAAGCCCACCCCTCGTCCTCGGGCCCGGGCAGACGAAATGCCCCCTCGTAGATCAGGTCCGAGGGCTGCAGTGGCGCCGCCTGAGCCGACGCGATGCCGATTAGCGCGACGGCGATGGTGATGACAAGAGACGTGTGAAAGGGACACCTGTTGCGCATGGGACTTGGCCTCCTCCGCCTGGATCTGAGTGTGCCATCCATCTGGCATCAAGACAAGGATGGTTCACTGTCTCTGGAACCATTCGCTCCGGTTCCGGGGGTTTGGGGCCGGGGTGATTTCTCTGGAAACCATCAGGGGATCGTAGCAGTGTTGGATTGATGTGCAGGGGACCGATCCCTGTGGGGGATTCAAGTCGGGGAGGGAATCAGAGATGCGTCGCCCCTTTTTCGTGGTCAGTCTCTCTCAGCTCCTGCTGTGCATGGGACTTCAGGCGCAGTCTGTCACCGTCATCAAGACAGCGGCCCCCCCGGGGGCTGTCGCGCCGGGTCAGATCATCGACTACACGGTTGAGGTGAGCAATCCCTTCGGAGTGGACCTCGCCATCACCTCGTTTCTCGACTTCATCCCGGAGAACACCAGCTACGTCAGCGGCACGCTGACGCTCGACCCCTTCGTGCCCGACAGCCTTTATCACTTCGAGGGCATCATCTTCAACACGGCTGATCTCCCTCTCCCCGCTTTCGGGACAACCACTGTCGAGTTCTCCGTCCGGGTGAGCACCGGCGTTGAGCCGGGAACGCTGATCGTCAACGAGGCCGCCACAGATCACGGGATCTCGAACACCACTGTCAACACGGTGATCTCAGGCCCGGAGCTGTTCAGCCTGCTGGATGTGGATCCCCCTGGTCTGATCGCCGCGGGCGAGGTGTTGACCTACACACTGACGATCGCCAACCTCGGATTCGGTGAGGCGACAGGTGTGCAGATCGTCGCACCCGTGCCGGCACTGACCGCCCTCGAGCCTGGGACCATTGCGCTTGTGGGGGCCACCGGGTCGGTGCTCTATGACAGCGGTTCGGACTCGGTGCAGACAGATGGAGCCGGCATCACCATCCCCGCCCGCTCGGTGGCGCAGATGACCTATCAGGTCCGCGTCGATGCGCCCCTCCCCGATGACACCTCCATCATCAACACGGCGCAGGTCAATGGTGCATGGACCAATACTGTCATGAACTTCACCGTGACTCTCTCTGACTACATCGATCTCGATGCGATTCCGGGCAATGTGGTTGTCACGGACCTCAATCCATTCGACCTGACCGGATTTGCCCTTGCGGGATGCGACTTCGACGATGATGGCCGCGGCGATCTCATCATCGGCGACCATCTGGGTAACTATGAGGGGACGCGCAGCGGTGTTGTCCACATCGTGTATGGCGGGCTGGGTCTGAGCGACTTCGTCACACTGCCGGACAGCGGCGCCGTGACGACTCAGATCCTGCCGCCGAGTGGAACCCAGTGGTTCGGCTTCTCGCTCGCCACCGGCGATTTCACGGGAGATGGAATCGACGATGTGCTCATCGGAGCCCCCGGCCCTGCCGCCGCTCTGGGCCCCGGCCAAGCATTCGTCATCGCGGGTGGTTCCTACACTCCGCTGATCGATCTCGCCGGCGGCGCAGTCCCCCGAACCGCTGTCAGTGGAACAGGCTCGGAGCTCTTGGGATGGTCGATGGCCGGTGGGGATTTCGACGGTGACGGTGTCGACGATCTCATTCTCGGTGCTCCCACCTTCACGTCGGGATCCGGGCAACCCATCCGCGGTCGAGTCCTTGTGCTCCCGGGGGGGACCTCTCTTGCGTCGAGTGTCAATCTCGAATCACCCCCCTCCGGCATGAGCAGTGTCATCGGCGATCCCGCCGATCTGGGCATCGCGGGGACATCGACAGGCCTTGCAGCGGGTGACATGGACGGCGATCAGCGGGCTGAGATTGTGATCGGGGCCTCCTCCGCAGCCACCCCCTCAGGCGGGGACGGGTCGGGCAAAGTCTTTGTGATCCTGGGCTCCGAGGAGCCCGTCACACGGGATCTGTCGGCCACCGCGGATGGCTGGGCCGAGTATCAGAGCGAGTTCCCCGCCGGTGCCATGGGGTGGAGCGTCGCAGTGGGAGATGTCAACGGCGATGGATTCGGCGACGCCGCCATGGGTGCGCCCGAGGCCAGCTGGCTCCTCCTTCCAGACAATGTCATCTACTCGAGTGCCGGCGTGGTGTTCACCCTGCCCGGGAGGAGTGATCTGGACTCAGGCGTGTTCGACTTGGCTGACCTGAGGGAGGACATGGTCACCGTCTTTGGCGAGCTGGACGGCGATCGGCTCGGATGGGATGTCGCCTTCGGGGACCACAACGGTGATGGCTTCGACGATCTTGTGATGGGGGCACCACTGGGCCTCAACTTCAACTTCGAGCCGATCGGTGTCGCCCATCTGCTGCTCGGCAGCCCGAGGCTGCGCAGGCAGTATCTCCTGCCCTTTGCGCCCACAGGCATTCTCCGCTTCTACGCCGATTCGGGCAGCGAGAGCGCTTTCACATCTCTTGAGACCGGCGACCTGAACTCCGACGGCTACGACGATCTCTTCCTGGGCGACATCATCTACGATCCCTTTGGACCTGGTGTCACCGACAGTGATGAGATCCATGTCTTCTTTGGCAGACCGCGGGCACCGCGGCTCGATCTCGCGGTGGTGTCGGAGTTCGGAGAGGCCGATCGGGCACTCGATCCCGGCGAGCAGATCGTGCTGCAGTTCGATCAACCGGTGAATGTCACCGCGGGTTCGATCCTGCCGGGGGATTTTCACCTGACCAATCCGGGCGCATCGCTGGGCACTGAGGCGTCCCTCGGTCCCAATGCCAACGATGACACCCAGGCAGTCATCACCCTGGGCTCAGACTTCGCCGACCTCAACATCGACGGGGTGTCCTCACTGACAAGCACTCTCATCGACATCGGGTCGGGAATCAGGCCGGGACTGATCACGGGGAGCTTCAACGATCTGCCCGCTGAGGACACCGGCTTCATCAACGCAGATGACCGGGGCGTCGACGTGATCTGGGCCTTTTCGACGGTGCCTGCGGTGATTCAGCGGACCACAGGTGGCGCGGTGACTGTCACGGACAACCTTGACCTCAATCGCCCGGATTTCGCCTACACCTCACACCGACTTGACATCCCCCCGAATGCACTGGGAGGAGACACCCGGTTCTCCATCGCTCGCCCCCCCGCCTCACTCAGTGCTCTTGGCCTCCGCGCAGCGGTCCAGATCACCGACGACGATGCGGGAGTCCCCTCCTTCAGCCAGCCCGCGACGCTGACTCTCGAGTACAGGGCGGAGGACCTCGCTCTCCTCTCGGGCAGCGTGGAGTCGCTCTTCCGCATCTATCAGGTGGTGCCAGCGGGAGGAGCGTCTGCGGTGGGGACAGATCATCACCGACCCGGCCGAGTTGTCCTGGCCAGTGGCGATGAGCTTCAGCTTGTCTCCGGAGTCCAGACCATCGACACCACGGAGAACACAGTCCGCGTCTCTCTCGGCAGCCTTGATCCCGAGGGTGCCGGCGCAGTGCCGGGCGTCTTTGCCACACTCCCCGTCAACCCCGTGGAGGAGCGCCAGATGCACATGGGGCCCGCCTCGGGAGGAGCCCAGACCGGCCAGAGCGCTGTCCTCACCCTGAAACCGGGCCCCAGCAGTGCCTACCCCCTCCATCAGATCGAGTTCCCAGGATATGTGAGCGCCACGCCGGGCTCCGAGGGGAGCATCCGCGTGAGCATCAGGACAGCGAACATCTATGAGCGGAGCTTTGCGAGCGCGGCGGGGGCTCATCGTTTCCCCACGCAGAGTGGCGCCGTCTTCACCATTGAGACCAGAGATGCGGCGGGTGATCCCGTGGCGTTCACCAGCCCTGTCAACGTGACGGTCCAATTCACGGAGCGGCCCGCCGCGCAGGACACGGACACTGTCGATTTCTCCGGTGTCGTGGGGAGCCCGCAGCAGATGCGGGTGGTGCAATCGGGATACTCCACAGCCACGGGTGTCGACTTTCGGTTCGTCGATCGCCCACAGGGGATCGATCTGATGGCGGGCACCGTGAGTCTCGAGGGACTGACGGGATTGACCGGCACCTCCGGAGTCGGACTCCTTGGCGCTGTCATCAACACCCAGGTGGAGCCCGTGACCCCCCAGGCCATCATCGATGCACTCCTTGGTCGCACCGTGCTCAGCGCTGCGGAGAGACTGGCTGCCGATGTGAATGGCGACGGTGATCTGAACATCGCCGACGTTGTGCGTCTCATCAACAGCCCCCAGTGATCTCGGGATGCGCACTCAGTGAAGAGTGCCACGGAACCACCGGAGCCTCATTCCCGCTCGAGCCGCCAGACCACCTGGTTGATGTGATCCGGGCAGCCGAGCGTGATCACGCCCTCCTCGTCCTCCCAGGGAAACGACGCACCAAACCGAAGAGCCGTCAGATAGGGAATACACGCGGAGAACGATCCGAGGCAGATCCCCGCCGGGGTCTTGCTCTGCACAAGATATTCCTCACCGACCTGGTGGCCGTTGGGGCATTTGCCGGCGATCGAGATGATGCGCATTCGAACAGGGCTGGCCTGGGCCATGGGACTCCTCCGATCTCAGAGCATCTGAACGCCACCGCTCGTGGGCAGGTAGGTGCCGGTGACGAATCGAGCCTCATCCGAGGCGAGAAAGACGACGGCCCCGGCGACGTCCTCGGGGACTGCGACCCTGCCGAGTGGCGTTGACCGAGCCGTGGCATCCTTCGCCTCCTGCGAGAGCCAGGCCGTGGCGTCGGTGAGTGTCAGACCCGGGGCGACGACATTGACGCGGATCCCGGAGGGTCCGAGCTCGAGGGCGAGGCTTTTCACGAAGGCGTCGAGACCGGACTTGGCTGTGCTGTGCGCGCAGAAGCCCTGGCCGGGGTGTCGGCTGAGGCCGCTGCTGATGGCGATGACGCTGCCTCCTCCTCTCTCGACCATCCCCGGCACAAAGGCCTTGCAGCAGAGGAAGGCTGACCTCAGCTCGCCCACGAGCTTCGCCTCGAAGTCCTCCCAGCGAAATTCCAGGAAGGGCACGACAGGGAATCCAATGCTGGCATTCAGGACTAGGGTGTCCACAGGGCCAAGGCTTTTGCCGACCTCCGTGGCCATCGCCTGGACCTCGGCCTCGTCGCGGACATCGGCTCTCACGGCGACGGCCTTGCCGCCGGAGGTGACAATTTCATCCACGACCGCTTTGGCGGCCTCAGGGCTCTTGAAATAATTGACTGCGACCGCGGCCCCGTGCCGGGCGAGCGCCTTCGCCGTCGCGGCTCCGATTCCGCGACTGGCTCCCGTGACGACGGCCGTCTGACCGCTCAGCAGCATGATCGGCTCCTCTCTCTCTGTGAGGCTGACCTCATCATCCATCGCGGCGGTGGTGTGACTCAAGAATCTTCTCGGAGACCGGGGGAACAGAGGGGGGGACAGGTCGGTTCAGTGCGCCGCCGGGTGCTCCCCGCCTTTGATCGGCCGCATCAGCAGGACCACCACGGGGATCAGCACAAAGACGAACACCCCCATGATTCGGAAATTGTCGAGATAGGCGAGCATCGCCGATTGGCGGACCAGGCTGCCATAGATCATGCCCATGGCCTCATGGCCCGCCTGCCCGGGAGCGACCCCCTGGCTGATCAGGAGATTGGTCAGCCCATGGAGGGTCTGCTGGTACGCCTGGTCGTAGGGGGTCAGGTGGCTGACGAGCGCATGCTGATGGATCTGCGTCTGCCGCGCGAGATAGGTGGTGACCATCGAGATGCCGAAGCTGCCGCCGAGATTGCGTGCGACGCTGAGCAGGGCCGACGCGTTGTTGTTTTTCTCCATCGGGATGAAGGCGTACGCCGCGACGCTGATCGGGATGAACAGGAACGCGAGTCCCGCCGACTGAAAGGTGCGGGCCAGCATGACATGCCAGAAACTCATCTGCAGGCTGAAACCCGACATGTGGAGCAGCGCGAAGCCCGTGATCACGAATCCGATGGCGATGAGCCAGCGGGCCTGGACGCGCGG
>JAFGKF010000043.1 GCA_016928695.1 Candidatus Sumerlaeota bacterium
CCCTGAGCCAGAGCGCCTCGGACCACGTGGCGCTGATGCGCACGCGGTGGGGCGACCACTACGCCGACCTGCTCACGCGGTTCATCGAGGAGCTCCCCACCGTCGAGCCCGGGGGCGTGGTCTTCCTCGGCGACTCGATCACCGAGGGCTTCCCCCTTGATGAGGCTTTCCCCGGGCAGAATGTGATCAACCGGGGCATCGGCGGCGATCGCATCCAGGGGATCATCGAGCGGCTCGGCGTCTGCGTCGAGGCCCTGGCGCCCCGCCGCGTCCACCTGATGATCGGAGTCAACGACCTCTGGTGGGGCAACGAGCGCCGCCCCGAGGTCCTCGAGGTCCAATACGCCCGCCTGCTCGATGAGATCGCGCGCCGCGTCCCCGAGACCGAGCTGATCGTCCTCTCCATCCTCCCCATGGGCGACCGCGCAGACGAGCGCAACGAGATCATCCGCGACATGAATGCCCGCATCCGGGCGCTGGCCGAGGCGAGAGATCTCGAATACATCGATCTTCACCCCCTCTTCGCAGGAGAGGATGGCAAGATGCTCCCGGAGCTCACGACCGACGGCGTCCACCTCACGCTCGACGGCTACGAGGCTTGGCTCGAGGGCATCCTCCCCACCGAGGATTTCCTCGATGCCGTCCTCGCCCTGCGCGAGCGGTGGATGCTGACCCACAGCCCCCGCCACCGGGTGGACAAGGTCGATCCACCCCGCGAGGGTGAATTCGGCGGCAACCGGGGGCGCAACGAGATGGTCATCTACACCCCCGCCTATGGTCATCCCTCCACGGGGACCAATGAGTGGGGCATCGAGGCCGTGGTGGAGAACGGCCTTGTCGTCAGCGTCGACACCGCCGGCGACTCACCGATCCCCGCGGACGGCTTCATCGTCTCGGGTCACCTGGAGTCGCATCGCTGGATCCAGGCCAACCTCAGGCCGGGAATGGGCGTGGAATACGATGAGGACGAGGTCCGCGTCGCCTCCATCCCCGACATGACCCATCAGCAGCGGCTCAACGCGCGCCGCGCGGATCTGTTCGACATCATCGCTCTGCTGGAGGGGCAGGAGGGATCAGGTGATCTCATGGCAGAGGCCCGCGCGATCCTGCGCGAGATCATCAGCCTGCGCCGGCAGGCGAGCGGACCGAGCGAGGAGAGCCTGGCCACCCTGGCCGCGCGGCTCGACTCGCTCAGGGCTCAGACGGAGCTCCTCTGTGGCAATGAGCCGGGGTGAACCGGCTCGGCGATCACATCTCGGGAATCCAGGCCTGCATCGCCTCGTTGTAGCGGAACCGCTGCGTCTCCGTCGCGCTCTCGCCACCGCCGGTGATGTGGAGCGTCGCCTCGGCGATGTAGCCGCTGCCGCTCGGATCGATGTTCACCGTGGCGGACTGCACCTCGACGCTTCCCCCCGCCATGGCCGCGAACTGCTCCATCATCTCGACCATCTGATCGAGCTGGCCCTGGAAGGAGTCCTTGATGTTCGACGGGGCGTTGCCCCCGATGCCTCCACCCCCACACGACGCGAGGATCACGAGGACCAGCGCGACGGGGATGACTCTCAGACCGGTTTTCATGCGCTCTCTCCCCACCCTGGGGGTGGTTGATGTGAAGTTTTCAGAGGCTGAAGGCGGGGCGCGGAGATGTCAAGATCTGTGCGCCCACGCCGGCATCGGCACGTGAGGGTGCCGGAATGGGAATTCCGGCACGATGAGGGGAGGATGGAGCGCCGGTGCTCCATCTCCAAATCCGAATCAGAGCTCCAGCGGCGGGGGATCCCGCAGCACCGCGTGGGCGGTGCGGTCGCAGGTCAGCGGTGTGAGCGCGATGAATCCGTGTGCGAGGAGACGGTCGTCGGTGTCCTCCCCCTCGCTCGAGATCAGATCCGCGCCGGTGTTGCTCACCATCCGCTGGCCGTCGTCGATCCCCTCACGCGGATTGTCCTCCGGCAGGATCTCGAAGAGGTCGGTGTAGCGCGCCTCCCCCTGCCTCGCCCAGCGCGCCCCCTGGATTCTCTCTGGCGGGAGGCTCGGCACGTTGATGTTGAGCATGACCCACGGCGGCAGACCCTGCTCGGCCACCTGGGGCGCGACGCGGGCGATGAACTCCTGCGCGCCCGAGAAGTCCGCCTCCTCGCGGAAGAGCGCCGAGATCGAGATCGCGATCGAGGGAACCCCGTTGAGAGCCCCCTCCATCGCCCCCGCCACCGTGCCCGAGTACAGAATGTTCGTCCCCGCGTTTTGACCGCGGTTGATGCCCGAGATGACCAGGTCCGGGGGCTGGTCGACCAGCACCGAGGTCAGCGCGTACTTCACGCAGTCGGCGGGATTGGCGTCCAGCGCCCAGGCGCGGCCACCCGGCACCCGGTGAGGCTGGGGCTCGAGCAGCAGCGGCCGGAAGACCGCGATGGCGTGGGAGATGGCCGAACGCTCGTTGAGCGGGGCGACGATGGTCAGGTCGGCGAGCGGGGCGACCGCCTCGATCAGCGCCGCCATCCCCGGGGCGTGGATGCCGTCATCATTGGTCAGGAGAAAGTGCATGGGTTCACCGTCCACGGGGCAGCGGGGAATCGATGGAGCTCCGGGCGCCCCATCAACCCCCATCGTGCCGGAATTCCCATTCCGGCACATCCCCCTGGCAAATGCCGGCGAGGGCGCCGGCGCTCCATGCTGCTCGGATGGGGTCGAAATTGAAAAAGCCTTGACGCCCGAAGGCGTCAAGGCTTTTTCCCCCACTGCCCTGCACGGGCAACCACAGAGACCTCAGACGCGATGGTCAGTCGACTCTGACGACAGTCAATACGCTGGCTCCCGAGCGGAGGTGACGCCCTTTTTTCACGCCCCTCCGGTTTTTGGCGATCATCATGGCCGACGTCGCGTCGCGTGCGCGCACGTAGATGGCCCTCTCGGCATACTTGCCGGAGCCGACGTGCCCAAATTTCACGATGCAGCGGTAGGTGTTCATCGCCTCATTTCTCACCGGAGGAATATGCAGAATCGGTGCCATCTTTGCACACCGCAAAGGCGTTATATCAAAGACGGTGATTGCACGAGTTACACAGGAAGGCCGATGGCTCACTGAGGGAGTAGGGGACGGATCTGAGAGGATCCTTGCACTTTGCAATTGCAAATTGCAAATGCTGTGCATTTTCTGACGAAGAACCTGTCACAGGGCTGGGGGTTTCAGGGATTCCGCCCCGGGGCCGCATACAGGGGCTCGGAGGCAAAGAGAATCCGACTCCGCTGGAAATTGAGACCCTGCACCGAGGTGGGACCATCCTGGAGCTGGACGCCCCCTCCCATGTTCTCGCTGGTGATGAAGATCATGATCTGGCCCGTGTCATCGCGCAGCGTGCTGGCGCGGAAACCGGGGTCGGAGTTGATGGTCTGGGCGAGATTCTCGGCCACCTCCTCAGCGGAGTAGACGCTGGTCTGCTCAACCTCCTCTTCGACCCCACCCAGCTGCAGGCTCAGGGGACGGCCGTTGAGTCGCACATTCACAGCGGCCCGTGTGACCTCGGTCTGGGTGCCCTCGACACAGACAGCCACCACGGTGTCGTCGAGCCGTGTGCCCCGCGACTTGAGGCCGCAGTTGCCGGGTTGGATGGAGACCTGGGGCGTGGGGATCAGGCGACCGAGCCAGGGCGTCCGGCTCCGGGTGGGGCTGCCGTCGGCGATGATCGAGAGAATCGAGAAATCCACCCCGTTGCACGCCGCGTGGTAGAGGTGGCCATAGCGCGCCGAGTTGATCTCCTGCTCCAGGGCCTCACAGACCTGGCTGGCCGTGGTGTCGACGGGGATGTCGGGCAGGGTGATCACCGTCGATCCCAGTGTGAGAGTCACCGAGCAGAGCTCGTTGGTCACCCCCTCGAATTGGATGTGAGCCCAGCTCTGGGTCTGTGCAGCGCCCAGCCCGACCAATCCAATGGCCAGCAGGGAGCCCAACCCAGCCAGTTGTTTCCTCAGCATGACGTGTTTCCTCCCAGCGCCCGGTTCAGGGGCACCTGATGGGTGAGACCCGGGCGGTCTCCACAAGGATTGTCAGCAGCTGCGAAAATTCGATCCCGCAGGCCGCAGCCCCCTGGGGCAGCAGTGAGGTCGGGGTCATCCCGGGGATGGTGTTGATCTCCAGGATCTGAGGGCGCCCCTGGGAATCCACGATGAAGTCGGAGCGCGAGAAGCCCCGGGCGCCCACTTGGCGGTGAACCTCGACGGCGAGCCGCTGCACCTCGTCGGTCAGCGTCTCGTCGAGTGGAGCAGGGGTGGTCTCCTCGGAGGCCCCCGGGGTGTACTTGGCGTGATAGTCGAAGAACTCGTCCTCACGGGGACGGATCTCCGTCACGGCCAGGGGCCAGGGGACAATCCGCCGGTCGTGGGGCACCTCGAGAACTCCACAGGTGACCTCGCGCCCCTCGACAAACCGCTCGCACAGCACGGTGTGGGGATCGTGATGCAGGGCGTCCTCGACGGCGGGCAGCCACTCCGTCTCCCGGCGGACGATGTGGATGCCCACGCTGGAGCCGGAGCGGGAGGGCTTGATCACGCAGGGGAGACCGATCCGCATCAGGGCCTGGTCTCTCTGGGCCTCGAGCGATCCCGCCTGGGGGGAGATGACCTCGAAATCCGGGATGGGAAGCCCCTGATCGGCCAGCAGCGTCTGAGTCCGGCGTTTGTCGATGGCCAGATCCGAGGCGGCGACCCCCGATCCCACGTAATTGATCGGGACACTCTCGAGGTCCCTCTGGATCTGCCCATCCTCGCCCTGCGGGCCGTGCATGAGGATGAAGACCAGCTCGGGTTGCTCCCGCTCCAGCGTGGCCAGAGCCTCGGCGGGCGGCAGGCATCCCCAGGCGGGGGCCTCGGCGGTGAACTCCGCGTGCAGGACGCGGGTCTGCTCCAGGGTCAGGGGGGTGGGGAGGAGCTCGGGAGCCAGACACCACAGACCGCTGCGGAGGATGCAGACGGGCCGGATCAGAAAGCGATCCGGCTCGAAATTGCGCAGGACCGTCAGGGCCGAGGAGAGGGAGACCTCATGCTCGGGCGAGACGCCTCCCATGAGCAGCCAGAGCCGCTCCGGCTGGGCTCCGCGGGGGAAGGAGGGGACGGGGATGGGGGGGATCAGGGGCATGGTCAGGCTCTCGTGTGGCTGCCTCCTAGACAGGTATCGGCCACCTTGGGTTTGGAGGGAAGGGGGGGCAACCTTTTCCCGTGGAGGTGCTCGATTCTCCGGAACTTA
>JAFGKF010000313.1 GCA_016928695.1 Candidatus Sumerlaeota bacterium
AGACGAGGGGCACCGGGCGCCGGGGTGGAGGACGGCGAGGGCAGAGATGCCGAGGGGGGCGCAGGAGGGGGAACGGGCTGGCCGGCCCGCCGCGTGATCTTTTTGACCACGCCGCCTCCACCACGGCGCGCCTGATAGATCGCCATGACCTTGCGGACGGTCTCGTCGTCGAGCGAGTTGGAGTGGTGCTCCACCGGCACTTTGATCCGGTGCAGCTCCTCCATCAGCTCCTTGCTCGACACATCGAGCGTCTTTGCCAGCTCATGAACACGCATTCCGTTGGGTCCTTCGGCCCCAGTGCCCGTGGGCAAAATCCACCGATCTCGCCGCAAACGGGCAAAGTTCAAGGCGTGGGATCATGAGTGTCCGCCTGCCCAGGCGTCAACTCTTTTCCCTGGTCACGCCTTCTCCGTCTCCTGCCCCTCCTCCACGGTGGGAGAGGGTGCCGCCGCGGTGGATTCCTCCTCGGCCGGGAGAGGTGTCTCCTCCTCAGAGATCGCCTCTGTGGCCACCGGGGAATCCTCCTCGGACGGCTCCGCCGCGGTCTCGTCCGAGCTCTCATGCGATGGCTCGGCAGCCTTCATCTCGGCCAGCGCGGCGGCATACTGCTTGGCCCCCTCGATGATCGGGCGCCACATGCCCGGGCTCTCGAGGTTGGCGATGTCCTGCAGCTGATGCGGCTCCGCCTCGGCGATCGCCTCGACGCTCGAGTACTTGCGCGATCCGAGGATCGCCAGGCGCACCTGCTCGTCGAGGTCGGGCATCTGGCTCAGGAAATCCTGCAGGTACTGCTGGCGGATCTCGTCCTCGACCGTCTCAGGCATCTCCTCCTCGACCGCCTGGATGTCGATCTTCCATCCCGTCAGGCGCGCGGCGAGCCGCGCGTTCTGGCCCCTCCGGCCGATGGCCAGGCTCAGCTGGCTCTTGTCGACGATCACCGTCGCCACCTTCGTCTCCTCATTGGTCACCACGTCCTTGACCTGCACCGGGTTCAGCGCCGCCCGGATGAAGACGATCGGGTTGGTCGAGTACGGCACGATGTCGATGCGCTCGTTCTCCAGCTCGCGGACCACCTGCTGGACGCGGCTGCCCTTCATGCCGACACACGCGCCGACCGGGTCCACATCGGGGTTGTTCGAGATCACCGAGATCTTCGAGCGCACGCCGGGCTCGCGGGCGACGTTGAGGATCTTGACGATGCGGTCGGCGATCTCGGGCACCTCCTGCTCGAAGAGCTTGATCACCAGATCCGGATGAGTGCGTGAGACCTTGACGATCGGCCCCTTCGCATTGATGTCGATCTCCAGGAGCAGCACCTTGATCCGGTCGCCGAAGCGGTAGCGCGCGTTGTGCGGGATCTCGCTGTGGGGGAGCACCGCCTCGCCGCGCCCGAGCGTGACGATCGCGTCGCGCTTCTCGAAGCGGTTGACGATCGCCGTGACCACCTGGCCGATCTTGTCACGGTACTCGGCGTAGACCTTGAGTCGCTCCGCGTCGCGCAGCCGCTGCATCACCACCTGGCGGGCCGACTGCGCCGCGATGCGACCGAACTCCTCGGGGCTGATCTCGACCTCGACCTCGTCGCCCTCCAGGACGTCGGGGATGAAGATCTGGGCCTCCTCGAGGTCCATCTCCACACGCTCGTTCGCGACCGACGCGGTCACGGTCTTCGTCACATAGACGTGCAGCTCGCCCGTGTCAGGATCGATCGTCGGACGCGCGTTGTTGTACATGGTCAGATTTTTCTTCGAGGCGGTGACCAGCGCCTGCTCGAGCGCCTCCACCACCACGTGGGGCTCGAGATCTTTCTCCTTGCAGATCTGCTTGATGTACATGCGCAGGGCTTCATTGCCACTCAGCATCCGTCCAGACCTCCGGGAGTGTCAGCGTTTGCGGCTCGCGCGCCGCCGGGGCGGGCATAAAAGAAAGCCGGCAGGCGCCGACTTCGCAGAGCATTTTTCACGAAGGGGGGCCCGGGTGCAAGCTCTATCTCGCAGGGGATTCACACCCGATGCGGACAGCCCCGGTCCGAATTTCCCCCCCTTCCAAAATGCGAAGATATGACGAAAATACGCCCCAGCTTCGGCTTGACAGCCCTTCGGTGTCTGTTATTTTCGCTTTATCTTCACTTTGGGGGTCACGGCGATGAGAGCGACACTTCCTCTCGAGGCTCTGGCAGCCCATGGATTGCCCCAGCGGGCACTGGAGGTTTGGCAAGCGGGGGGAGTGTCGCAACTCCTTCCACTGCAGTCTCTCGCGGTGGCGGAGTACGGCGTGCTCCAGGGCCGGTCGGCGATCGTCTTTGCTCCGACCTCCTCGGGGAAGACGCTGATCGCCGAGCTGGCCGCGCTGAGGCATCTGGAGGCCCGGAGGCGTGTGATCTATCTCGTCCCGACCAAGGCGCTGGCCGAGGAGCGGGGCGAGGCATTCCGCTCCCGGTTCGGGGCCCTGGGGGCGCGGGTCGCCGTGGCCACACGCGAGCATCCCGAGGCGGACGAGGCGGTGGCGCGTGGCGCGTGGGATGTGATGGTCGCGATCTACGAGAAGGTGCGATCCTATCTGGTTCAGCGGCCCTCGCTGCTGGCTGAGGTGGGGCTGTGTGTCGCCGACGAGATGCAGCTGCTCGGTGAGCTGGGCCGCGGCGACAGTGTGGAGCTGATCCTGACGAAGATGGCCCGGGCACCTCATCGCACCGTGCAGTTCCTGGGGCTCTCGGCGGTGATGGGTGATGCCGAGCGGATCGGTGCATGGCTCGGGTGCGAGGTGCTGACGTGGCGGGGGCGCCCCGTCGAGCTGCGCGAGGGCGTTCTCTGCGCGGAGGACGGCGTTTTCCGCTATCACCTGGTCAACGCCGACGCGGACGGCGAGGAGCCTCTGCTCGGTGAGGGCCTCGAGTCCTCTGATCCCTTCGAGAGCGACCCCTCCACGGCCATGCTCACCCTCGCCGCGCAGCTGGCGACGGCGCGGGGTGAGTCGGTGCTCCTTTTCGCACCGACCAAACGCCTGACACGCGAGTGGGCGGCTTGGCTGGCCGAGCGCGTTGCGCTTCCCCCCGCGGAGGGGGCGCTGGAACACTTGGCCTGCATGGAGCCCTGCCAGGGTCGCGAGGCGCTGGCGCATCTGCTCCGCTCGGGGGTGGCCTACCACAACGCGGATCTCCCCCTGGCGCTGCGTGGGGCCGTCGAGCAGGCATACGACACGGGCGAGGTGCGGCTGCTTGTCTCGACATCGACTCTGGCGCAGGGGGTGAACCTCTCGGGGCGCAACGTGATCGTGTCGCCTCACCAGGTGGAGACTGATCGCTGGACGGGCACACCGGTGGCCGTGGCTCTGTCGCGCGCGCGATTCCACAACGCGGGGGGGCGCGCAGGGCGACTCGGTCGTGAGGCGGAGTTCGGGCGGGCGATTCTGGTGGCGTCGACGCGGGCGGAGGCCGAGCGGCTGTGGCGACACCACATAGCACAGCCCCCTGAGCCGCTGCGGCCGGGCCTGGAGGGTGTGGACCTCGCGCCGATCGTGCTCGATCTCGTGGCCAGCGGTGTGGCGCGGCGCGAGGGGGAGGTGGAGAAGTTTCTGTGTGCGACACACACGGGACTGACACGCTGGCAGCACCTTCCCCCCTCGGGGTGGGAGGATCTGTGGCTCGGGGCCCTGGAGAGGCTGGAGCGCGGGCAGCTCGTCGCACGCGGCGACGACGGCGCACTGACGGCGACAGGGCTGGGCCACGAGACGGCGCGTGCGGGGATCACGCCCTCGACGGCGAGACACTTTGCCCTCTGGCTGGCCGAGATCGAGGCTGAGCCACATCCGCTCGAGGCGCTTTGGTGCGCCTGCCGCTCTCCCGATGCGACGGCGGCCATGGCCCCGCTGCGGCCCGCCGAGCGCCGAGGCCGGGGACTTCTCGATCAGCTGATGAACTCCCTGGGGACGCCGACACACCCCCGATGCCGGTCCTGGCTCGCGCCCGAGGGGGGTGTGACACAGGATGATCTCAGCGCGGCCAAGCGTGCGCTCCTGATGGGGGCATGGATCAGCGATGAGCCGACGGAGGAGATCGAGCGGCGGCTGGGCATGCAGGCGGGGGCGATCGAGAGTCTGGCCGGCCACATCTCCTGGCTGCTCGAGACGCTCGCCAATGTGGCATCGTCTCTCGGCCACCCAGACGCGAGAGCCGCGGCGTGGCGGGGGCTTGCCCGGCGATTGCCCGGCGGACTGCCCGAGGGCGCGGGGAGCTGGGCAGCGGTGCACGTGAGGGGACTGTCCCGATCGCACCTGCGCGCACTCGTGCGAGAAGGCTTCGGGGGCCCCGCCGATGTGAGATGCCTCGCCGTCGACGACCTCGAGCGCGCCCTGCCCCGCCCGCTGGCCGAGTCGCTTCTGCGGACAGTGAATTCGGGGCAGAGCCCTCCTCCCCCACCCCGCCCCGCGGTCCCCGATCCCGAATCACCCGCCGATTCGATCCCCCGAATCGATGTGGAGACGGGCACTGTGCAATGGCTCGGCTGTGAGACGCGGCTGACGCCGAAGCCGATCTCACTGCTCGCCCTGCTCGCCTCGCGCGCGCCGGAGGCGGTGGGCTACCGTGAGATCGAGGACACCGTCTGGCCCGCGGGGGAGGCGGCGGAGCGGCAGCAGATCTCGGCGCACCTGCGGCGCATCATTCACACGCTGTCGGCAATCGACGCCGATCGCGCGGCCTCTCTGTTCGAGGTTCGGGCCGGTCAGGGGATTCGGATGCGGGTGATCTGACGCCCAGCGGCTGCGATCAGCCCTCTGTGCCGTAGGGCTGGGCGCTGTCGTCCTCCCAGGGCATGGGGGGGCGCTCCTCGCTGCCCTGAGCCTTGGTGGGCTCGATCGGTGCGCGCTCCGGCTCGCGGACCCCCTCGCGGCGGAGAGCGGTGTCCATCGCGTCATGGGCGGTGTGACCGATCTCGCGTGGGGTGTGGTAGGCGACCTCAGCGAGGCTGGTGATCCCCATGCGGATCTTGTTGAGCCCGTCCTCGCGCATGGTGACCATTCCCTCCTGGATGGCGAGGCTGCAGATCTCGTCGGCGGTGGCGCGCTGGAGGATCAGCTCGCGGATGGGGTCGGAGACGAGGAGAATCTCGAAGATGCCGAGTCGGCCCTTGTATCCGGTGCTGCTGCAGTCGTCGCATCCCTGCCCCTCGATGAAGGGGATGTCGCGCACGTCCTCGGGCCTGAGGTCGAATTCGGCGAGCTCCTCCGGTGTGGGGGTGTGGGGCCTGTTGCAGCTGGGGCAGATGGTGCGCACGAGGCGCTGCCCGATGATCGCCTCGAGGGTCGAGGTGAGGAGGAAGGGCTCGACTCCCATGTCGATCAGACGCGAGACGGTGGCCGAGGCGCTGTTGGTGTGGAGCGTGGAGAAGACAAGGTGGCCGGTCAGCGAGGCCTGGATCGCGATCTGGGCGGTCTCGACGTCGCGGATCTCGCCGACGAGAATGGTGTCGGGGTCCTGGCGGAGGATGGCGCGCAGGCAGGCGGCGAAGGTGAGGCCGACGTTCTCGTTGATGTTGACCTGGATCAGGCCGGGCAGCTGGTACTCGACGGGGTCCTCGGTGGTGATCAGCTTCTCGCCGGGGTCGTTGATCGCCTGGATGGCGGCGTACAGCGTCGTCGTCTTGCCGCAGCCGGTGGGCCCGGTGACGAGGATGATGCCATTGGGCTTCTTGATGACGCGGGCAAACTTCTCGTAGCACTCGTCGCTCATGCCGATCTGATCGAGGCCGAGCATCATCATCGACTTGTCGAGGATGCGCATCACCATCGACTCGCCGTGGACGGTGGGGAGCGTCGAGACACGGAGGTCGACCTCGCGGCCTCCCAGCGTCAGGCGGATGCGCCCGTCCTGGGGGCGGCGTGTCTCGGCGATGTTCATGTTCGCCATGACCTTGAAGCGGGAGATGACCCCCGTCTGCAGGCTCTTGGGGGGGGCGGGGATCTCTCGCAGCACGCCGTCGACGCGGTAGCGGATGCGCAGGGCCCCGCCGAAGGGCTCGATGTGGAGGTCGCTGGCGCGGTCCTTGATCACGTTGAGCATCAGGAGGTTGACCAGCTTGATGACGGTCGGCTCGTTGATGATCGCCTCGACGTCGCTGAGGTCGACGTCCATGTCGCCGACGACGTCGATTTCGCCCTCCTCCTCGATCTCCTCGACCATTCGCTCGAGGGTCTCGTCACCCAGGCCGTAGTGGAGGTCGATGCGGTCGAGGATGTCGTCCTCGCTCGCGATGATGGGCCGGATCTGCCGGCTGGTCAGCAGCCGGAGGTTGTCGATGATCGTCACGTCCAGGGGATCGCTGATGGCGACGATGAGCTCCCCCTCCTCGTTGATGCGGATGGGGAAGACCTTGAGCTCCTTGGCCATCTCGCTGGGGATCATCTGAAGCACCGCGAGGTCCTTGCCCACCCCCTCGAGGCGGGCGAGGTCGACGTACTCCATGCCGTGCTGCTCGGCCAGGATCTTGAGGAGGTCGGCGTCCTCGGCGAGGCGGTGCTCGATCTTCCGGCCCTCGCGCTCGAGGCGCGCCGCCTGCTCGTCGCGGGTGCCGACGCGTATTGTCCGCTCCCCGGACTCTGGCCGGCCGCCGCCCTCGGAGCGGATCAGCGCCTCCATCTCAGCGCGGTGGTCGGGCTCGCGGACCTCCATCGCCGGGTCGGGGTGTGGCGTGGGCCGCTCCTTCGGGGCTCTCTGCGCGGCATCTCTGGTCGATCTGTCCATCTCTTCTCTCCGTCTCGTCGATCAATCAGGTGATCTCGATCCCCAGCTCCTCGGGGCCGGCCTTGGCCGTGCCGGTGGTGTGCTTCTCGGGAGCGAGCAGCTTCTCTCGCATCTCGTTGGGGTAGTGGGATTTCATGATGGCGACATCGCCGGTGATCTTGCCCTCGCGGGCGAGTTTGAAGAGGAAGTCATCCATGGTGCACATTCCCAGCTTCGATGAGGTCTGGATCGTGGAGATGAGGCGCTCGGTCTTGCGCTCGCGGATCAGGTTGGACACCGCGGGGGTGACGAACATGAGCTCGTAGGCGGCGATGCGCCCCTTTCCCGAGGCCATGGGGCAGAGGGTCTGCGCGATGATGGCCTTGAGAGACACACTCAGCACGGAGCGGATCTGCTCCTGCTGATTGGCGGGGAAGGCGTCGATGATGCGGTCGACGGTCTGGGAGGCGCTGTTGGTGTGGAGCGTGGCGAAGACGAGGTGGCCCGTCTCGGCGGCCACCAGGGCGGCCTCCATCGTCTCGAGGTCTCGCATCTCACCGACCAGAATGACGTCGGGGTCCTGGCGCAGGGCGACGCGGAGGGCGGCGGCGAAGGTCGGGGTGTCGACGTGCAGCTCGCGGTGGGTGACGATCGCCTTCTTGTGGAAATGGGTGTACTCGACGGGGTCCTCGACCGTGATGATGTGCACATAGCGCTCGGTGTTGATGTAGTCGATCATGGTGGCCAGCGTGGTGGACTTGCCCGATCCCGTCGGCCCGGTGATGATGCACAGTCCCCGCTCGGCGTGGAGCAGGTCCATGATGTGCTCCTTGGGCAGGCCGAGCTCGGCGAAGGTCAGCTTGTTGGTGGGGATGAGTCGCATGCAGATGCCTATCTTCCCCATTGAGCGGTAGACGTTGGTCCGGAACCGCGCGAGGTCGGAGTAGGAGTAGGCGAAGTCCGCCGAGCCCTGCTCCTGGATCTGCTGCTGGTAGCGCGGCGGGGTGATCTCCTTCATCAGGCGCTCGGTGTCATCGGGCGTCAGGATCGCGGGGTCGACCATGTCGAGCACGCCGTGGATTCTCATGACGGGCGTCTTGCCCACCGAGCAGTGGAGGTCGCTGGCGCCGGCCTCGACGACCAGCTTCAGCATGTCATTCATCTCGAGCATCTCGGCTCAGTCCTCCTCAGGGTTGTGTTCCGGGGGCAGGGAGTGCCCGGCGCAGCGCATGACCAGCCCCACGCGGCCGCGGAATCGGCAGATGTGGACCTGGACGCTGGTCCCATCGCTCTCCACGTGCTCGAAGATCGCCTCGCCGAGCGACAGCAGACGTCGCATCGCCAGCGGCGGTGTGATGGCCTCGACCAGCGCCATGGTCTGATCGGGTGTCAGCGGTGTGCGCCCCAGGGGGATCAACCGCCCACGGCGATGAGCCTGTGGGGGGCGACCGATGGCCAGAGAGACCCCCTCGACTCCCGGCAGGCGGACAGCCCGCAGGGCGGTCGACCACTGGGCCATGGCCAGGGACTCAGTCATCCTGGGTCACTCTCATGATCTCCGGAATCGTCGTCTGGTTGAGCAGAACCTTCTCCCAGCCGTCCATGCGCAGCGAGCGCATTCCGAGGCGCACGGCCACGCGCTTGACCTCCTTGGCGCTGCGGACATCCATGATCATGCGGCGGATGTCGGCGTTGACCACCATGATCTCATGGATGGCGGTGCGCCCGCGGTAGCCGGAGTCGCCGCAGCGCTCGCAGCCCTCGCCGTGCACGAAGCTGCGGTCGAGGAACTTCTCGGGGTCAACGCCGATCTCGGCGATCTCCTCGGGGTGGGGCGTGTACTCGGTTGTGCAGTAGGGGCAGATGCGGCGGATGAGGCGCTGGGCGATGGCCGCCTGGAGTGCGGAGGCCACCAGGAAGGGTTTCACGCCCATGTCGATGAGGCGTGTCGGGGCGCTGGGGGCGTCGTTGGTGTGCAGCGTCGAGAAGACGAGGTGACCGGTCAGCGCGGCGCGGATGGCGATCTCCGCCGTCACGAGGTCACGGATCTCACCGACCATGATCACGTCGGGCGACTGGCGGAGCATCGTGCGGAGCGCCGCGGCGAAGTCGAGGCCGATCTCCTCGTTGACCTGCGCCTGGCAGATGCCGTCGAGCTGGTACTCGACGGGATTCTCGACGGTGATGATCTTCGACTCGGGGGTGTTGATCGTCCCGAGCGCGGCGTACAGCGTCGTCGTCTTGCCCGATCCGGTCG
This sequence comes from Candidatus Sumerlaeota bacterium, assembly GCA_016928695.1. Lineage (GTDB taxonomy): Bacteria > Sumerlaeota > Sumerlaeia > JABWBI01 > JABWBI01 > JAFGKF01. The sequence goes on from JAFGKF010000313.1 coordinate 8,976, forward strand.
GGCCGGTCATCAGGATGATGCCTGTGGGTGACTTGATCAGGGTCTCGAAGAGAGCGGTCGTGTCGGGCAGGAATCCGACGTCGCCGAGTCCCAGGAGAACGCTCGACTGGTCGAGGATACGCATGACGATCGTCTCGCCGTGGATGGAGGGGAGGCAGTTGACGCGGACGTCGAGCTTTTTGCCCGGCATGTTGAGCTTGATGCGGCCGTCCTGCGGGACCCGCTTCTCGGCGAGGTCCATTCCGCTCATCACCTTGAGGCGCGAGACGATCGCCGGCTGCCAGCGCTGCGGCGGATTCGGCACCTCGTGGAGCACACCGTCGATGCGGAAGCGGACGCGCAGCTGCCCCTTCTGAGGCTCGACGTGGATGTCCGAGGCGCGGTCGTGGACGGCCTGCCGGAACATCAGGTCGACGAACCGGACCACAGCCGGCTGCTCCTCGATCTTTTTCGCCGGGTCCAGGTCGAGATCGCTGTACGTGTCCTGGAAGTCGGTGGTCTCACCCGTCTCCTCGTAGATCTCCTCGGTGAAATCCTCGTACATCTGCGAGACCTCGTTGCCCTCGTAGTACTTCTTGATGAAGCGCTCGATGTCGGCCTCGGGCGCGACCACGGGGATCACGGTCTTGTCGAGGATGCGGTGAAGATCGTCGGTCACCGAGAGGTTGAAGGGGTCGCTCAGCGCCACCTTCAGGGTGGTGTCGTCGTACCAGACGGGGAAGACGCGGAACATGCGCGCGGTCTTGGGCGGGACCTGCTCGACGAGCTCGGGCGTGACGCGGAGCCCCGCAAGGGAGACCACCTCCATGCCCTGGTTCTTGGCGACCAGCTCGAGGATGTCGTCCTCGCTGACGATGCCCTGGCTGATGAAGGCCTGCTTGAGGGGGACCCCCAGCTCTTGGCAGTCGCGCTGGAGCGCCTTGGTCATGTCCTGGTTGACCAGTCCGGCCTCTTCCAGGAGACGTGACAACGAACCCTGTGGTTCGGAAGCCATGAGACTCACTCCTCGCCTACAGTGGGGTCATTGGGTGCGGAGCCCGCAGCTCGCGCCCCGTCAGAGAGGCAGTGGGGGGGAACACCGCTGCTCCGGGCATCAGGAGGGCACCAGCGCATCAGCCTCTCCGACACCTGTCAGCCCACAGTTTATCCCCGGAGCGCGAGCTCCGTCAACGGCTTTTGACTCACCGGGCCGCGTCAGCGAATCGGTGTCCACGGGGGGCCGGGGATGCCCCAATCCTGGGCACCGACGACGATCCAGACCCAGTAGAGGCCGATCACTGCCACGAGGTAACCCCATTTGTTGTCAGCCTTCATGACGAGCCCGACGCCCACCACAAAGACGATCACGGCCATCAGAAGGCCATATAGAGGATCGGTCAAAAAATCCAAGGACTTCACCTCCCCTTTGAAGATCTGGGCTCAGAGTCGCCCTCCGGGGTGACAGACGCAAGGGAATTGGGATCTGGACACTCCCTCCCATTCCCCACGCCGCAGTCCCCCCTCTCCTGAGATGCCCTCACTCCCAAACCCCTTCTCTGTTTCACACTCTCTCCCAGCCCCCTCATCCCCGGCCCTTCTCCCACCGGGGGAGAAGGGAGCAAGTGAGGGCAAGTGCCGGAA
>JAFGKF010000314.1 GCA_016928695.1 Candidatus Sumerlaeota bacterium
GGATTCCGTGGAGCCCAGGTGGGAAAAGGAAGAAAATCAGCGATGGTCAGAGTTCTATCATCCTCTATGCGCAGCAGGGCGGACCAGTCCTTGGACACAACAGCGTACCTGCCATCCGAGGAGAGAAAGAGTCGCGAGTTGTAAGCGAGCCCATCCCCTGCTCTGGCCCCCTCGTCGATGATCTCCCCATCGGTCGTCAGGTGGAGCGCCGCGAAGCTTACGTCATCAGCGGTCGGAAGATTCATGACAATCGTCGAGTTGCCGACGGGGCTGATGGCAATGCTCCTGATCTCCAGGATGTCATCGCCCCATGGCAGGGGAAACTCATGCCCCGTTTCCACAAGCTCCAATCTGTTGTTCACAGAGAAGGTCTTCAGAAAGAATCTGTTGTCCGAAGGTGACATCGTTGCCGCTTCACCTGAGCTGATTGCCGCATCGAGCTCTCCACCGAACACCACAGCTGTTCGTCCATCGGGGCTGAGGGCCATGGTGATCAGAAAGAAGTAGTCTTCCCTTTCAAAATGATCGGCATAGCCGAGGTTCATGCCCGGACCTACCCTGTGGAGGAAGACACGATATGCAGTGGCGCATGCCGTGAAACGTCCATAGGGATCAGCACTCACGTCAAAGCCCTCATTGCTGACAGGCAGGTTGGTGAGCACGAACATCTCACCTGATGAGTTGACTGAGATGAGGCGCAGGATGTCGGTGTTGAATGTGGAGGCCGCGAAGAGATCATCGGCCCTCGCCATCGGGGCGATGGCGAGCATCAGGAGAGCGAGAGGGCCGAGGTGTCGAGTCATGGTGGCAATCCCTTGATAGGACGCCCAGTGCCGATTGTCAAAGCACAGGGGCCTCTCTGGAGTGCGCGAGCTTGCTCGCGCTTTTCTCGCGGCGGCTTGCCGCCGCAGATTGATTTGGAGCACACGGACTTGCCCGTGAGTCTGGGGCAAGCCCCAGGACTCCAAACATGAGACTGCGGGAGCAAGCTCCCGCATGACAGAGCGCGAGCAAGCTCGCGCAGTCCAGAGCAAGGCGATCAGATCTCGGGTGAGGTGACAATCGGCGTCAGGGGCAGGAGGCCGTGGGTGAGCGGAGGCGCGGGGTCGGGTGTGTGCGTCCGGTCACATGGGGCACTCCGGATTCCCAGGGCGTTGCCCTGGGCTCTGATCTCGCTGCCCTTCAGGCAGCGCATCTTCGTGTCGGTCTTTGAGGCCGACACTGCTGATGTGCCGGAATGGGAATTCCGGCACGATGGAAAGGGGTGGGGATCAATACGGCTCCGACCCTGGCTCCTGGGTGACCGAGCCGTCGTTCCACAGCACGTTCTCCTCCCCCCACTCGTTCACCGTGCGATCGACGTCCGGGCCATGGGGAAATCCCGGGAAGAGATCCGGCGCGAACGAGGTGCTGTTGATGAAGAGACACCGCGCCAGCCAGACGCGCTGGCCCCCGGCGCCGGGCCCATCGATCGGCCGAGTGGGATCGGCGCCCCCGATGAAACCCTGTGAGTCGAATCCTCCGACGTTGTAGGCATAGCGCCACGCGCCGTGGTGGTCAGGGTGCTGGCGCTGGAGCGAGGGACAGCCCAGCACATCGAGCCCGCCACTGAGGTACTGAATGGGCCCGGTGACGAGCACCTGCGGCACGCTGTTCCAAATGCCCCCGGCCGCGGGCGCCTCGCCGAAGACGGTCGGGCGGAACGCCTGCCCCTCCTCGAGCTCCCCCTGCGAGCCATCGCTGTAGGGCAGGCGGTTCCAGTCGATGCGGTACATCTGGAGCGCCATCGCGATCGCGTGGAGCCGCGACTTGCACTGGGCGCTCAGCGCCCGCTTGGAGGCCTCGCGCATGTTGACGACCGCGACCGCCGAGAGGATCGAGAGAATCGCGACCACGATCAGAAGCTCGATGAGGGTGAAGGCGCGTCTCATCGGAACAGCCTCCAATCCATCACCGCCGTCGCCCCCTCGCTGTGAACCGCGACGACCGCGTCGAGATCGAAGCCCGCCGACGTGCCGCCACTCACCACACCGAAGTCGCCGTCGTCCTCGATCGCCTCACCATCGCCATCGGTGCGCCCCGCGGTGTCGGTGATCCGCACAAATCGCGCGAAAGCGAGACCCACGTCGTCCAGATCGAACGCGTCGCCCCCCGCCACCGAGGGGTCGGTGGGATCGATGCCGTTGGACGACGTCGTGAGCGTCGGGCTCACCCCCGCGAAGCCCATCGGGAAGCTGTCGGCGAGAATGGTCGGAATCGTCGAGGGGGGCGTCGGCGGATCGAAGGGCATGAAGTCGAAGGGGAACTCATGCCACTCCTCGCCGTCGACGCTGACCTCAACCGTCGCCGACTCGATGAAGGGATCACCATCCGAGATCCGCAGGAAGACGTTCTCGAAGACGATCAGGTCGTCGCCTGGACCGTTGGCGGCGATGTTGTCGGTGAAGGCGAGCGTGATCGAGCCCCCGTGGCCGAGGCTCAGGATCGCCTCGGGGGAGGCCTGGGGGATGTTGGCAGACACTCCCCCCTCCGGGCGGCCGAGCACGTTGCCGGGGAACTGATCCTGCCCGAAGCCCGCGTTCGTCCCCGGCGTGAAGTCGATCACCTCGTCCGCCCAGGGATCGGCTCTGAGCCCCGCCACGAGGGCGAGGCTCAGCGTGAGGATGAGAGGCGCGATGAGCCGTGTGGCGCCCATCAGTCCACCTCGAACACCGCCAGCTCGGCGGGGACCGTCGGGTTGGTCGTGATCAGGTGAAGGAAGGTCGTGCCCATGAAATCGGTTGTCATCGTCACCAGGGCATCGGTGTTTCCATTGGCGGGGACGAAGTGCGAACCCGCGGTGGAGGTGAAGACGAGGTCACCGAAGAAGTTGAAGCCCGCGGGCAGCGCCAGTGTGCGCAGCGAGGAGCCATCCGAGGGATCGAGCTCGTCGAGCGATCCGAACTGCGTCCGCCAGAGAGTCGCCTGGGGGCCCGCGGCGAGGTCGTAGACGCCCGCCAGGGCGCCCGAGATCAGCTGGGTCTCCCCGCCATCGAGCGCGTCGCCGTCCGCGTTCCCATCGGCGTGGGAGCGCAGGCGTGCGAAGCCGAACGTGTCGTCCACATCTCCGGTGAAGAGCGTGCCCCCCACCCAGGCGAGGCCCGATCCGTAGTCGATGCCGTCCGATGCGCTCTCCCAGTGGATCTCGGCGGAGACGGAGCCCGTGGGATCGGTGAAGCGCAGAACCTCGCCGCCATCTGACCCATCCGCGGTGATCACATAGACCGCGCCGTCGGGACCCAACTCGGCCTGCGTGCCCGAGAAGCCTCCGAGGCCAGAGCCCGCGGGAGCCCCGGGAATCGTGGCGACGAGCGCCTGGACCTCCTCGGCCGAGGCGACGACATCGAGGAAATCGCCGTCACCGTTGAGATCGGTCGCGAGATAGACGGTGTCGCCACCGACCCCCGACACAGGCGCGTTGTTGTCCACGATCACCAGCTCCCCTGTCGGCAGCGGGGCGAGACCCCCCACCGTTCCAAACAGGCTGTCCAGCTGATCGTCCGAGCCGGTGTCCACCGCACCCGCGCTGAGGAGTCTGTATTCGGGATAGGAGGGATCGGTGATGTCGATCGACCAGACATCTTGGTCGGTGTTGAACGCCGTGCCGAGCGTGGCGAACACGATCTCGGGCGTGACGGGCGACACCGCGAGCGCCCACCCCCAGCTCAGCGCGGCGTCGGGGGGCGAGAGGTTGACCAGCTCATAGAACGGCTCCTGAAGCGCCAGCGTGTCGACCGAGGCGGGTTCGAAGACGATCAGGCGACTCGTGCCCGCGAAGTCGTTGCCCGCCATGTAAACACGCTGAGCGCCCGGGCCCGTGTGAGGGGCATAGGCCCCCGCCGAGCCGTCGCTCACCACATCACCGAGGAACAGGCCCAGGGCCGGGACCATCTGCGGCTCCACGGCACCCGTCGCACCACCGAGACCCAACATCTCGCCAAACGTGCTGAGCATCAGGGCACCCGGCCCGACGCGTGTGATGTCCATGGCGCCGGGCAGAGCGCTCGAAACGAGCGTCTCCTCACCGGCCTCGATCGCCCCGCTCGAGTCGCCATCGCTCAGTCGCCACAGCCGGGCGAACCCGAACGAGTCGTCGACCTCGGAGACGAACAAGTCGTCGCCGTCCCAGGCCAGGCCCGCGCCGTAGTCGAGGCCGCTGAAATAGATCGAGGCCACCGGCGAACCGGTGGGATCCGCAATGCGGATCACCTCGCCCGTGTCGCCCCCATCCGCCGTGACGACATAGACCGCCCCATCGGGGCCCACCTCGGCCTGCACGCCCGAGAAGCCCCCAAA
>JAFGKF010000315.1 GCA_016928695.1 Candidatus Sumerlaeota bacterium
ACCGCCGGGACCGGCGTGGCCGGGTATCTGACTCTGGGGCTCCCCCGAATCGCCTCGGCGCAGATGCCGGCCACCTCCGATGAGGCCGACGAGAACCTGTTCGATGACACTCAGCTGCTCGAGATTGAGCTCGTCTTCAGCGATCCCGACTGGGAGAGCATCATCGATGACGTGACCTATCTCGAGGCGACGCTGATCCACGCGGGGGTCTCCTATCCCGGCGTCGGTGTGCGGCTCAAGGGCAACTCCTCCCTCAGCATTCCGAACAGCTCCAAGCGCCCGCTCAAGGTCGACATGAATCGCTTCAATGACGAGCAGAGCCTCTTCGGCGTGACCAAATTCGTCCTCAACAACGGTTTCATGGATCCGACGATGATGCGCGAGCACATCGCCTACACCATGGTCAGCGCCATGGGAGTGCCGTGCAGCCGCTCAAACCTGTGCCGTCTGACCATCGGCGGCGTGTATTGGGGGATCCACACCTTCGTCGAGGCCGTCAACAAACCCATGACCACGCGCTTCTGGGAGGACCTCGACGGCAACCGCTTCAAGTGCGATCCGCACGGCGATCTCACCTGGCAGGGGCCCGACCAGGCCGCCTACGAGGATGACTATGAGCTCGACACCAACGAGGAGGAGAACGACTGGTCCGACCTGATCCACCTCATCGATGGTCTCAACAACACCCCACTCGGCTCTCTCCAAGCGGCCCTCGAGCCCCTGTTCGACGTCGACGGCCTCATGCGGTTCCTGGCCGTCAACACACTGCTCGCCAACCTCGACTCCTATCAGGGCTCAGGGCACAACTGCTATGTGCTCGACGTCGACCCGAGCATCGGCCGCTTCGTCCACATCCCCTGGGATATGAACGAGGCCTTCGGCTGCTTCAACATGGGCATGAGCCCCTCCCAGCTCCGTGTGATGCCGCTCCCCTGGGTCGGGGGCAACCGCCCTCTCATCACGCGGATTCTCGGTGTCGCCGACTGGGGTGATCTCTTCATCCATCGCATTCAGAGGACACTCGACACCGTCTTCCGCGACGACTGGCTCGATGCCGAGATCACCCGCCTCCACGCGCTGATCGACTCGTCCGTTCAGGAGGACCCCAACAGACTCTACACCTATCAGCAGTGCCTGACCAATCAGACGAGTGACGTCCTGCTGGGGAATCGCTGGGCGCCGGGCCTGAGGAGCTTCACGGCGGATCGCCACACCTTTGCCCGCCAGCAGGTGGGCGCCGCCCCGATTCCCACGCCGGCTGAGATCGCCGATCATCTGACGGGCCGCACTGAGCTCGAGGGCATCCCACGCCTGGCAGCCGACCGGGATGACGATGGGGCGATCACCATCGGGGATCTGGTCCGGACGGCGAATGGGGAGTGAGGGGGAACCGACCCTGACGGGTGTCTCAGCTCATTTGAACTTCTCGACCGTCACCGTGAAGTGCGTCCCCCATGTCTCCCCCGGGGCGATGACCACATCGTCCCAGTGCGGGAAGATCACGGTCGACTGATAGACGCGCTCGAAGCCCGCCTCGGACAGTGAGACGGTCTCGATCGGGCACCGCCAGAGCGTCGCCGGGTCCTCGAAGTCCCACCTGACATTGACGCCCATCCACTCGTCGACAAGGCCACACTGCGAGACGCTGAGGTTCTCCCCCATCGAGACCAGCCGCCGGTCCTCCAGCTTCTGATCCTGGACCCAGACGAATCGATCCGGGGCATCCCCCGCGAGCAGGTTGACGTTGAACTCCACGCCGAAGCGGGTGCGGATCTCGGAGCCCCCGATGTTCTCGAGGATGTAATCGACGTTGAGCGTGGAGGTCAGCGACTCAGCGCGCACCGTTTTGGTCACCCTCAGGGGCAGAACCCCATCGGGTCGATAGAGGGCGCCATCCCGGCTCAGTGTCACATGCCCCTTGCCCGCGCGGGCGCGGAACTCGGCGGTGTAGGGCTGATTGACGAAGTCACCGTCCTCCCCGTGCCTCGCGCGGTGGAAGTCCCCGAGCGCCGCGCCGTCGCTGAGGAAGTGGTCAATCAGCGAGCCGCGGCGATACCAGTCGATGCAGAGATGGCGCTCGAGATCCGGCTCCTTCGCGATGACGAGGTCATGGATGGAGGCCGTGGAGCCCTCATCACTCGGTGTCGCACCGGGCGACACGGCGTGGGCGAGCTTGATGTGGTACGCCTCCTCGCGGCGCATGAGGGTGTCGGTGAGGTTGAGCTGCGCGGGCTTGAACTCGTGGGCGATGAGCATGCCGCCGAGGCTCGGCTTGAAGAGGAGATTCTGGACGGGCGTCTTGAGCAGCACCTCGGGGTGCCCATCCACGTCCAGGTCGAGCTCCTCGGCCTCGATCCACGCGGGATTCTTGTGCCTCGCGCGCTCGATGATGGCATCCGCCTCGATCAGATTGCGCCAGAGCGCACTGCGGAGATTCGTCAGGTAGAGTCCTCCGAAGACCCCGTGCCAGTAGGCGCAGTTGCACTGCGCGCGCCAGAGGCAATCCTGAGCCCGCGCGATCTCGCGGCTGCGGGGGTGGCGCTGGCGTGTGCGGTGCACACGGTCAGAGATGTGGAGCATTCTCTTGTGGATCAGATTCGACTCATCGTACTTGGCCTGGAAGAAGCGCCAGAAACCCCCGCGCACGAAGATCTTGTTGGCCTCATAGAGATCGCGCTCCCGGAGCAGCTCGACGAACTCCTCGTAGGCCCGTGTGCCGCGGGGCGTCAGCGCCCACTCCATCATCTCGATGTAGCTGGCCGTCGGCAGGTACACCCGCCCACGGGGTGGGACGGAGTCGAGCACCTCGGCGAAGGTCACCATCTCGATCCAGTCGCTGTTCTCCTCGAGGGCGGTGAAGAACTGATCGAACCAGCCCTCGCCGTAGCAGTGCTCATGCGTCCCGGGCCAGACACCGAACTTCTCACCGTCATCCGCCATCACCACCACGTTCATCCCGTCCTCGGTGGCCATCGAGCGCAGATGATCGATCGTCTCCTGCACGGGGCGGAAGGGGATCGTGTAGCGGAGGCGCTCGGAGATGGGAAAGACCGAGACAGGCCTGCCGAGCTCCTCGGTGAGGAAATGCCCGACACAGTCCTCCTCGGCGATCCCCGTGCACTTGAAGTGCATGTCGTCGACGACGGTGTACTCGACGCCCGCCTCGTGCATGTGGAGAGGGAGATGGGGCTCCCAGACACGCTCGGCCAGCCACATGCCCCGGGGTGATTGACGCATGTGTCTGCGCACGAAATCGGTGAGCTTGAGGATCTGCCCCAGCTTGTCGTGATCGGGGACAATGGGAAGGATCGGCTCGAAGAAGCCGCCCGTCATGAACTCCACCTGCCCCCGCTCGCCCAGCCGGCGAAGCCGTCTCAGGAAGTCGGGGTGATGCTCTCTGAGCCACTCGAGAAGGATCCCCGTGTAGTGGAGTGTGACCCTGCGTGTGGGATGGTTCTCGAGCAGATCGAGGAAGGGGGCATAGGCCCTGTCATGGGCATCCTGGAACACATGGTCGAAGTTGCCGGTGGGCTGGTGATTGTGGAGCCCGAACACGAATTTCACAGACTTGCTCATATATCGAACCGGTCCAATCCTCTTGGAAAAAAAAGGTCTCTGCTTTTCGCCGCAGAGACCTCTTTTGTGGTAAGAATCGAATTCTCAGTCAAGAAAAATGGGACTGGGGGTAAAGGCCCCGAGTCATCGTGGCCTCCGCCACCGATCTCACCCCTGTGATCGGGGGGGCGCCGAGCAGCTCCACTCCTCCCGTCTGCACCAACACCGTGTCGATCGGCGCAGCCGCTCATGGAGAGCCTCGCGCTCTCAGGTGCCATGTCAAGGGCAGTGAAGGCGGTCTCACCAGAGAGCGTCTCAGCCAGAGGCCCCTTGAAACCGAGGCGCGGAGTCCCCCCGGACTCCGCGCCTCAGTTCCCCCTGGGGGGGGGCTGTTGGGTGATCAGGTCAGATTGACCATGCTCTCGAGCATCTCGTCGCCGACCACGATCATCCGCGAGTTGGCCTGGAATCCGCGCTGGGTGGTGATCATCGAGATGAACTCGTTGCTCAGGTCCACGTTGGAGAGCTCGAGCGTCGAGGCATTGATCGAGCCCAGCGATCCGGCGTTCGCCTCACCGATGGTCGGGACGCCGGAGTTCCGCGACTCGCGGAACAGGTTGCCACCGGCTCGCATGAGCCCCTGCTCGTTCTGGAAATTGGCCAGGGCGACCTGGGCGATGGCGCGTGTGCGCCCGTTGCTGAACACGCCGGTGACGATGCCGTCACTGTCGATGTCGACCGCCTGGAGCTGGCCCTGTGGATACCCGTCCTGCGACTGGTAGTTCACGACCTGGGGCCCGGCGAACTGAGTCGTGCCGTCGAGACCCGTCCCCGTGAAGGGGAGAGCTGTGCCGGTCGGTGATCCGAAATCGAAATTGATCTGTTGTCCGGCGGTCGCTCCGCCGGCGAAGTCGACTGTCCCCGCGCTCTGAGTGACCGTCCGCAGAGAGCCGTCGGAGTTGAACGTCATCGTCCCTGAGAAGATCTCGGTCGGTGTGCCCTCGGTGCCGCCGCTGATCTCCCCACCGTCGACAACCGCATGCCATTTCCAGGAGAGGTCCGCCGAGTAGTCGGGGATCGATGGGTCATCGGATTTCTCGAAGTAGACCGAGAGAGTGTGGGGCGCGCCGAGCGAGTCGTAGACAGTGATCGATGTGTTGAAGTTCGACGTGGCGGCCGGATCGGTGACATCGAATCCCGCGGGGGGATTGGGCAGGGTGGAGTCGGCGTCGAGATTGAGGGCGATGGTCACCTCGTCGGTCTGAACCGGGGGCGTCAGGAGATTCGAGAGCGAGATGTCCCCGATGACTCCTGTGTTGACCCCGTTCGAGTCGTAGAGGAAGCCCTGAACAGCCAGATCGGCGGTGTTCACGAGCGTCCCCTCGGCGTTGACGCTGAACGCCCCGGCCCGGGTGTAGTAGTCAGAGGTGCCGTCGCTGACGATGAAGAACCCCTCGCCGGAGATCGCCAGGTCGGTCACCTGAGATGTGTTCTGAAAAGAGCCCTGGCTGAAGAGGCCGGTCACGCCCTCGAGCTTGACTCCGCGGCCGACCTGGGAGCCGCGCGCGGAGCCGGCGAGTCTCTGGCTGAGCAGATCGCCGAACTCAGCGCGGCTGGCCTTGAAGCCAACGGTGTTGACGTTGGCGATGTTGTTGCCGATGACCTGCATCGCGCTGCCCAGCGTCGTGAGGCCACTGGCGCCGGAATAGAGGGAACTGACGATGGACATGGACCAACTCCTGATTCTCTGGTGGTCCCATCCTCATTCCCGAGTCTTTCGCTCTCCCAGTGGCGAGCCCACGGGGTCTCGCCGTCAGCCGTGACACTTCGCGGTGGGAGACTGTGGTCTCCGGTGAGTCTCGTCTGGGCTCACGCCGCGGGGATCGGGGGATCAGGAGACCCCGCCGCTCCCCGGCGCGCGAACCGCGATCAGGTTGCCGAGCGCCACATGCCGGCCATCGATGACCAGGTAGGTGCCGTCGGTCTCGAATGCGATCTCGTCGACGATGCCGGTGATGTGGGTCTCGACGTCGATCGTCTCGTCGGCGGTGGTCGCCGCGACGCTGAAGGAGTAGGTGCCGTCGGCCACATCCGCGCCGGCGCCATTGGCGCCATCCCATTCGATGTCGTGGATGCCACTCTCGACGTCGCTGAGGGTGATGACACGGACGGCGGTGCCGTTCGCATCGCGGATGGTGATGGTCACCTCCTCCGCGGCGCTGCCGAGGTTGAACTGGGCCTGCGAGATCTCGCCGTCCTGGACGGTGATCTCAGAGCCGTAGACGGTCGCCTCCTGCCCGATGAAGCTGGCCGCCTGGGTGTTGGCGATGGCGGCCTCGAAGGTGAGCAGCTGCTCGATGAGATTGTTGGTGTTCAGCTGCTGCTCGAGAGCGGAGAACTGGGCCAGCTGTGCTGTGAACTCCGTCGAGTCCTGGGGATTCAGGGGGTCCTGCGACTCCAGCTGAGTCACCAGAAGACGAAGGAACTCCTCTTGCCCCAGCGTCGACCCGGAACCCGAGGTCGAGGGGGTCGTCGTGAGACTGTTCAGTGCCTCTGATGCGCTGGTGATCATTCTCTCACTCCGTTTCTCAGGCCACGACGCTGATCCGATGCCCGGCTGCGATTCTCTGAACCGGCAGCGGCACCGACTCGGCGATGACCTCTTCCTCGGCAATGGCCTGGCCTGCGGCAAAGCCCTGGGACCCGGACGAATCGCCCTCTCCCTCCGCATGCTGCCCATGGCCGGCGAAATTCAGCGTCAGATCTCCCAGGTTGATCCCCTGGCTCTCGAGCGCCTCGCGCAGGGCGGGCAGATGCAGGGTGAGAAGGCGCTCGGTGTCCGGGCGATCGCCTCGGATCATCACCTCCACGCGCCCTGTGTGCTCCTCCGGGCCCTCGACGCTGATCTCGATGCGCCCGAGGTCGGGAGGGGTCAGGTGCACTGTCACTGTCTTCGTGTCTCCCTGACTCGCCATCGCGATGTGGACGGGGCCGGTCACCTGACGAATGACACGGGTCACGGCGGTCTGATCCCGGCTGTTCATCTCCACGGAGCCGATCCCATGTCTTGTCGAGGTTTGCCATTGGCCACCCAGGGTCACCTGGTCGACTGAGGACTGCTCACTGCCCTCAGGCGACGCCTGGGGTTTGGATGCATCGGTTGCCGTTGAGTGTGAGGACTGCGGGGACGTCCCGGCAATGGGGGCCCGGGAGAACTCCAGGTGCAGAGGCGTGGACTCGGGGGTCTTGGGAATGGGCTCTGTCAGAGGTGAAACCGGCTGGTCGCTCAGAGCTGTGGGGCTCTGCTCCGCTCCCCCGGCTCCCTGGGCTCCGGGCATCCTCGGCAGTGCTCTGAGATCGGCGACCTGAGAGTCAGCGGCCTTGGCGTTCTGTCGCGCAATCATCTGCTCGATGGAGAGGGTGGTGTTGGACTCCGCCTCTGTGAGTGATGCCGCCAGAGCGGACTTCTCACCAGGTCCTTTCCCCTCGGCCGCGGGTGATGTCTGCTCGGAGGCACCCATGACCGTGACGGCTCTCAGATTCCGGCTACCCCTGGAGTCCCCTGGCAATCCCGCCCGCGACGCTGGCGAGGCGAGGTGCTCTTTCACCGCATCGGGCTGCTCCGCGGCGAGCATCGCCGCGAGCCCATCGGGGGACCCAGTGGGATCGATCTCTCCCTCTCCCTCGCTCTCCGAGGGATCGAGAAGATCCGAGAGCGCCTCGAGCACCTCCGCCGCCTCCTCGGCCCCACCGGCACCTGCCTGGTCCAGCGACACGTCGAGAAGGGGCATCTGCCCCATGGCGGTGTTCGCCCCCGCCTCCGCCTCGGGTCCTGGCACTGGGTCGGTCAACTGCCCGTTCAGGAATTGCACCATCCCCGCAAACATCGATGACCCACTCTGCTCGGCCGTCTTCTCCATGGGGAGGAAGGGGAAGGGTGGAATCGAGCGTGACTGGAAGCGGATCATGATTGTCCTCTCACACCGTCATCGGCGACGGCCCATCTCCTCGATCACACGGGAGGCGGCCTCGACGGGGAATGACTCGAGCACCGCGGAGGCGGCTCTCTCACTCATGGCTGTCAGCACATCGACGATGGTCTGCACGTCCTGAGTCGACAGCTGCTCGGCGGCGGTCGCGGGTTCCATCGCGCCGTACCAGGTCGCGAGCGATTCAATGCGCTCTGCTCTGGCCCGGTCGATCAGGACGAGGTCCTGGGCGAGCTGGGCGCGGATCGCCTCGAGCTCGGCGATCCGCGACTCGATCTCGGTCAACACCGTCTCCAGAGCCTCCTGCTGATTGGTCAGAGACTGCTCACGCAGGTCGAGCTCGTGCTCGCGGCGCCGGAGCTCCTCCAGGAAAAAATCGATCTCCCCCCCGGCAAAATCTTCCGCCACAGGGGAGTCATGCACTGTCTCGGGGCTGGTGGATGTCGCTGTCGTCATTGAACTTGCCACTGTGCTCGGAGCGCTCTCCGCGTCGCTGATGCCAGCGGTTTGGGCAAGGGCCGTGCCTGCAAGCACCACCGCCAGAGCCAGGGCTGCGGCAATCGCCACCATCAGAAGCCTCTCTGTGATCTGTGCTGTCTGTTTCATCCGTGAAACCTCCTCGCTCTCAGGACCTGGGGTGCCCTGATCGCATGACTGTCATCTCTTCGATCATTTTCTGCTCGAGTTTGTCCAGGCGGGCGCGCTCTTCGCGCAGCAGGCGCTCCTGGAGAAGCTCGCACTTGCGCAGCTCGCGGTGTGCGGCCAGAAGCCTGGTCTTCGCCTCATGCACAGCCCGTTCCACTCTCACTCTGCGTCGGCCCAGGTTCTCCCTTCTCCTGTGCAGCTCCTCTCCCCATTGGCCCAGAAGCCCCAGCCTGGGAGGACTGATCCCCTCCGTGATCTCGCGCCGCCGCAGGGCGCGGAGCTCGACGAGCGCTCCATTCGCCGCCTCGATCGCATCATCCACGCGCTGCAGCTCGGCCCGCACCTGGGCGACGGCCCTCTGCGCCTCATCCTCGAGGTGCTGGCGATGCTCGATCACCGGCGTGAGGTCTGCCGATTTCACGGTCAGGCCTCCTGGGTCGCCCTGGCCGTCTGCGCCAGCCGGGCCACGTGCGCCTGGGACTCCGCGATCGAGTGACCCTCAGCGATTCCCTGCCTGAGCATCTCCATGACCTGTGGCCACATCTCAATGGCGCGGTCGATCTGGGGGTTGGTCCCGCGGGTGTAGGCCCCGATGTTCAACAGGGTCTCCACGCGCTGATAGGTGGCGAGCCACTCGAGGATCCGGGCAACGTTCTCCATGTGCGAGGGGTGGCAGATGTCGTTCATCAGCCGCGATTTCGAGTGAAGGAAATCGATCGCCGGGTAGATGTTCTGCGAGGCCAGGTCGCGTGTGAGCACGATGTGGCCATCCGTGATCGCACGGACCATGTCGGCCACCGGGTCGTTGAAGTCATCGCCCTCGACCAGCACCGTGTAGAGACCGGTGATCGACCCGCCGCCTGGCGCTGTCCCCGCGCGCTCGAGGAGCCGCGGCAGCAGGGTGAGGACACTGGGGGTGTACCCCTTCGAGGTCGGCGGCTCCCCGATGGCCAGCCCCACCTCCCTCTGCGCCATCGCCAGGCGTGTCAGCGAGTCCATCATCAGCAGGACGCGCTTGCCCCGCGCCCGGAAGAACTCCGCGACCGCTGTCGCCAGGAGAGCCCCCTTGATCCGGACGAGGGGCGACTTGTCGCTTGTCGCGCAGATCACCACACTGCGCGCCAGCCCCTCCGGCCCCAGATCGCGCTCGATGAACTCGCGCAGCTCGCGGCCGCGCTCGCCGATCAGTCCGATCACGTTGACGTCCGCCGTCGTGTGGCGGGCCGCCATGCCGAGCAACACTGACTTGCCGACTCCGGATCCGGCCATGATCGCGACGCGCTGCCCCACCCCGATGGTCAGCATCGCGTTGATCGCGCGGATGCCGACGTCCATGGGCTCCTGGATGCGCGGACGCAGCAGGGGATTGATCCCCTCCGCATTCAGGGGCTGCTCGACCTCGCCCCCCACCGGTGGCCCGCCATCGATCGGCCGGGCCAGTCCATCGAGCACCCGCCCCAGCATCTGGGGGCCGACACGCACGGTCGGTGACGACTGTTCGACGGAGATCCGTGAGCCCGGCTTGAGGCCGCTCATCTGGCGAAGGGGCATCAGGAGAACCTTGTCCCCCCGGAAGCCGACGATCTCCGCCGGCACCGGCTCCCCGCCGCCCTCGGGCTGCAGCTCGCACATCGCCCCGACGGGTGTGTCGGGCATGTGGCCCTCCACGATCGTCCCCACGACGTCGGTCACCTTGCCGCTGACACTGATCGGCTCGACTCCGCGCGCCATGTGGATCAGCGGCCGCAGATCAGTCCTCAGCGGCATCGGAGGCTCCGTCCTCGCTGTCGGGGGAGACGCTGGGCTCCTCATCGCTCCGGCCGGTCAGGGCCTCGCACATCTCCCGATGCATTGTCTCCATGGTCGCATCGATCAGGCCCGTCGCCGTCTGGACCAGGCAGCCTCCGCGCACCATGTCCGGGTCCACCTCGAATGTCACAAGGTCACCGAGCTGTCCCAGCGCCGGGAGCTCGCTCTGATGCTCCACGAGAAACTGGAAATCGCCCTGACTGACGCGGAGGCGGACGCGCTGTTCGCTGCCCACAAGCGCGAGCACCTCCCTGAGGGTCGTCATGATCTGGTCGGGTGCCATCGAGATCTCTCGGTGGAGGATCCGCGTGGCGATGGCCTTGGCCAGGCTGAGCAGCTCGTCCTGGTTGGCCTTGACCACCTCGCTGTGGGCTCTGCCAATCGACTCGATCAGCGCATTCAGGTCAGCGATCGCGGGCTCCATCTTGGCGCGTCCCATCTCCAGCCCGGCGGCCTCCCCCTGCTGATAGCCCTTCTCGTAGGCCTCCCGCTCGATCTCCGAGACGCGGACGACGGCCCTCTCCTCGAGCTCCTGCGCGTGCTGCGCCTGCTCGCAGGCCTGGCGATGAATCTCATGCGCCTCGAGCAGGAGCCGGTCCACGCTCCCCATTCGCCGGGGCCGCGGGACCCCCGAGATGGGAGGCGCCTCCCCGCCCGAGACGACGGATGTGCGGACCGATTCGAGGAGCTCCCGCGAGGGGAACTCGGCGTCGAGGTCCTCGAGGGTGCGCGGTGTCGCCACTCCCGCGGGGAGGACGCGGGGTGAGTGAGAGCGCTGCGACGGCGGCGAGGCGTCAGACAAGGTGCTCGCCTCCACCGCTGCTCAGGACGATCTTGCCCTCCTCCTCGAGCCGGCGGGCGATCTTCACGATCTCGTTCTGAGCGGCCTCGACGTCGGAGAGCTTGACCGGCCCCATCACCTCGAGCTCCTCCTCGATCATCGTGGCCGCGCGGCTGGAGATCGACTTGAAGAGCTTCTCCTTCATCTGCGGGCTCGCCGTCTTCAGCGAGAGGGTCAGGACGTCGTTGCTGACCTCCTTCATGATGCTCTGCATGCTGCGGTCGTCGACCTTGAGCAGGTCCTCGAAGACGAACATCAGCTCGCGGATGGTCTCCGCCAGAGAGGGGTTCTCCTCCTCGATCTTGCCGAGGATCCGCGTCTCCGAGGTCTTGTCGAGCGAGTTCATGATCTCCGCCACGGCCTCGACGCCGCCCACCTTCCGATTCGTCCCCGCGTCGGAGGCGTTGAGCTCGCGGGCGAGGATGGCGTTGAGCTCACGGACGATCTCGGGGTTGATGCGATCGAGGTTGGCCACGCGCAGGACGATCTCCGTCTGCATGGCGTCATTGAGCAGCCCGAGCACCTGGGCCGACTGCATCGGGTCGAGGTGGGCGAGGATGAGGGCGATCGTCTGCGGGTGCTCGTTCTTGATGAACGCCGCGATCGAGTGCGGATCGAGCCACTTGAGAGTCTCCAGCCCGATGTTCGAGTCCCCGGAGTCGAGGACATCGATGACACCACCGAGCTTATCCTGGGGCAGAGAGGACTCCATCAGCATCCTCATCCGATTGCGGCTCGTCGAGCCGAGTCCCCCGGTGAGGGTGAGCATCCTGTCTCCGAACTCACGCTTGACCGCCTTGACCTTCTCGCGGGGCACCTCGTCGAGGAGATTCACATAGTTTGAGATCTTGGTCAGCTCCGAGGTGTCGAGACCCTGGATGATCTCCTGGGCCACGTCCTCCTGCATCGAGAGGAGCATGATGACCGCCTTCTCAGGGCCGGTCAGCGGTCGCTCAACACGCGACTTTGCCATCGCTCAAACCTCCGTGGGGCGCACTCGGCGCCTCTCATGTGCCATCGCGCAGCCAGCTGCGAATCACGTCCGCCGCCTGCACCGGTGAAGAGTGGACCAGCTGTTTGACCTGCCGGTTCAGCTGGTTAGTCTCGGGGTCCTGATCGGACAGAGAGGCATCGAACTCCTCCTCGGTCTCAGGGCCTGTGTCATCCCCCTGGAGGTGCTGGGCCTCCGTCTGATGCATCTGCTCCCTGCCACTGGCCAGGGCGCGCTGCACGTCCGCCCGCTGTGAACCGCCCGCGAGCTGGCGCTGGGCGTCGCCCACGCGCGATCCCAGCAGCCCGGCAGGCACATTGCCCGCGGGGAGGAAGACCGGGGAGAGCACCTGCTTGGCCACCGGCCGGAGAACCATCAGGTAGAGCAGCGCGCAGGCCGCGATGATGAGACCCAGGCGCACGAGGGACATGACCCACTGGCGCCACATCACCGCCTCATAGACCGAGTCGTCGAAGGTCTCACCGCCGGGCGAGGTGAAGGCCATGCTGGTCACCGTGACCGAGTCCCGGCTCTCCTGGAAGCCGATCGCCCGCTTCACGATCTCCTCGAACTCGGCCAGCTCCTCAGCCGTCCAGGCCACGTAGGTGATCTGCGGCTCAGCGTCCTCGTCGGCCCCCTCCGCGGGCTCCTCGACCACGGTCTTCTGGTGGAGGATGACCGAGGCCGACTGGCGGACCATGATGCCACCGGGGACCAGCGATCGCGTCGTGGTCGAGCCCGCATCGCTCTCCGTCCTCACACTCCGGTGATAGGAGGAGCCACTCTGGACCATCTCCTCGACGGACTCCTCACCCAGCTCCGAATCGCTGCCCAAGACGCCACCGACGGTGTTCTCCCCGTTGGGGACGATGTCGACCTCGTCGGTCGTGCTCAGATTCGTGGGGCGATCGAGAATCCTCTGCTCGGTGGTCGTCTCGGTGAAGTCGAACTCCGCGGCCACACGGGCCACCACGTTGCCCTGCCCCACGACCGGTTCGAGTGCCGTGACGATGGCCCGCTCGCGCCCCCGCTCGTACTCGAGGCGGACGCGCTCCTGGTAGCCCGTGCGCTCGGCCAGCGGCTCCTCCCCCATGGGGGAGAGGCTCCGACCGGTGGCGGCATCGATCAGCACCACGGACTCGGTCTTCAGGTCGGGCACCGCGGCGGCCACCAAGGCCGTGATGCCCTCGACCTGCCTCTGGGCGAGGTGTGCCCCGCGCGCCATGCGGATCACCACGGACGCTGTGGGCTCGGGCCCCTCGCTGAAGAAGTCGGTCTCGTCGGGCAGCACAACGTGGACACGGACGCTGTCGACCACGTCCAGCTGACGGATGGTCTGCGCGAGCTCCCCCTGGATCGCCTGAAGCCGCCGGATGTTGTAGACGCCATCGGTCATCCCGATCGGCGTGCTGTTGAAGACATCGAATCCCCCCATGCCGCCCTGAGGCGTCAGCCCCTGCCCCGCCATGTCGATGCGCAGCTCCGCCACCCGGTCGGCCGGCACTCGCACCGTCCGCCCGTCGGCGCTCAGAACATAGGAGATCCCCTGGGCGCGGAGGTGGTCGAGGACGGCCGCCGCGTCGCTCTCAGCCATGTCGCTGAAGAGGATCTGGTGAGTGGCGGTGCGTCCCTGGGCGATCAGAATGCCGACCAGCGCGAGGCACCCCACGGTCAATCCGATCAGCATCATGCGCCGCATGGGCGTCATCTGTCCCCAGAACGCCCTGATCTGCTGTGTCAATGTGGCATCTCTCTGCTCACCTTCGGCCATGGCCCCAGATCACTCTCTCTCAGGGTGGATGCCGCCGATGGGGCCCCGAGGGGCCTGAGACGCACAGAGTGAGCCGCCCGATCAGGCCGCTCAGATCTGCATGCGCATGACCTCGTCATACGCATCCATGAGCTTGTTGCGCACAGACATGAGGAGCCGGAAGCTGATGTCGGCTTTCTGGAGGGCGATCATCGTCGCGTGGATGTCGTCGCTCCGGCCGGTCACCAGATCGTCGATCGACTGATCTGCCTCGATCTGGAGGCTGTTGACCTCCTCGATCTGCTCGCGCAGATGCTCACCGAAGGACGGCTGATCCGCACCCTGGGACCTGTCGGGTGACCCCGCGACCGGTCGGTCGCCCAGCGGCCCCCCGACGGGATTGGCAAGGCTTCTCAGGTGAGCGGCGAGTGGCAGGCTGTCCATCGGATCAGTGGCTCCTCGGCTGTGCGTTCAATCTCATTGGGTCTCATCGGCAGCGCCGGGGATTGGCGCAAGCTCATCCCCGGGCAAAAATTCGCGCGGGTCAGCCGCGCCCGATCTCCATCGCCCCCTGGGCCATGTTGCGCGTCGTGCGCAGGGTGGCCAGGTTCGCCTCGTAGGCCCGGGCGGCCGCCATCATGTCGGCCATCTCGCGCATCACCGAGATGTTGGGCAGCGAGACGATCCCCTGGGCGTTGGCGTCGGGGTGGCTCGGGTCGTAGACCTCGAGGGGGGGAGACTCATCGATGCTGATGCGTGCGACCTCGGCCTGGCGCATCGCCGAGGCGATCTCCTCGGCGTTGGGGCCGCCGAGCTCGGTGCGGAGAAGCTCCGCGAAGTCCGTCGGGGCTATGGCATGCACCACCAGCTCACGGCGCCGATAGGGCCCATTGAGCTCCGGGTCACGGGTCGACTGGACATTGGCCAGATTGCTCGCCACCAGGGCCATGCGGGTCCGCTGGACGCTCAGCCCCGAAGCGGCGATGTCCATTGCCTGGAACGTGCTCATCCGCCACGCCCCCCTTCCTCAATCACATTGCGGAGACTCTGGAAGCGCCGAGCCATGATCTGGGCTGTCACCTGGAACATAAGGGCATTCTCCTCCAGGTGGGACAGCTGCTGGTCCACA
Organism: Candidatus Sumerlaeota bacterium; assembly: GCA_016928695.1. Classification (GTDB taxonomy): domain Bacteria; phylum Sumerlaeota; class Sumerlaeia; order JABWBI01; family JABWBI01; genus JAFGKF01. The sequence goes on from JAFGKF010000315.1 coordinate 14,710, forward strand.
TCGACGGAGTTCTGCGAGTTGCCGATCGACGTCGAGTCGTCGGCCCGCAGGGTCAGCGCATCCATCAGTGACCGGCTCGGCGTTGTCGACGCGGCTGAGGCCGCATCCGCCCTGTCCATGCGCTCGACCATCTCGCGCATGGTCGCCTCGAAATCGACGTCGACAGCTCGGAATCCGGGTGTGTCGGAGTTGGCGAGGTTCGAGGCCAGCACCTCTTGGCGCAGTGACCGCACATCGAGTGCAGCCTGCATGTGGCTCAGGGATCCGCCGAAGAGATCATGAATCATGATCGATCACCTCGGGGCATCCAAGGGCAATCCCGGTGCCAAGTGGCGACCTCGCCCCCCCTGCGAGAGCCAAAGAGACGACGCATCGCGATCTGTGTGCAAGTCCCACATCTGCAGATATCCGCACATGGTCCAGCGCCTCACTCCCCTCTCTGATCCCCCGGGGAAGAGGCTCAAAATCCGCCCTCGATGTCAAAATGTTGGCGAAACACGGGGGCCAAAGCGTCAGACCCGGGGACAAAAAGAGGGTCCGGAAAGGGCTTCCGGACCCAATGGCTCTTCCCAATCAACGGAGTGAAGACCTCACGGTCTGCTCTACGTGGCCGCTCTGAGACCGTACTCATTGATTTTGTTGCGGATGGTTCGCACAGAGACCCCCAGGATCTCTGCGGCCCGGGTGCGATTTCCCCCGGTCTCCTGGAGCGTGGTGACGATCATCTGGCGCTCCATCTCCGCGAGCGTTCGGGGGCGAGAATCCACTCCGCATTCCCCGAGAGGATGTGGCAGCGAGAGGGGATGGAGATGGAGGTCGGCGAGCCGCATCTCCTCGCCGCGTGTCAGAAGCACACCCCGCTCGATGAAGTTCTCGAGCTCACGCACGTTGCCCATCCACGGCTGGGAGCGCAGGTGCTCCATCACCTCGGCGCTGAGCGTCGGCACCTGTCGATTGTTGCGCACGGCGTGTTTGCGGGTGAAGAAGAGCGCGAGGGGTTCAATGTCCCTTGGCCGCTCTCGAAGGGGGGGAATCTCGATCCCGATGACGTTGAGACGGTAGTACAGATCCTGGCGAAACTCGCCTGAGGCGACCGCCGCTCCCATGTCGCGATTCGAGGTCGCGATGACGCGGATGTCCACCGCCGTGGGCTGGCGCGATCCGATGGGGTCGACCGCGTGCTCCTGAAGCACACGGAGCAGCTTGGCCTGGAGCGCCATCGGCATCTCGCTGATCTCGTCGAGCAGGATCGTCCCGCCCGAGGCCAGCTCGAACCTGCCGGGCCGCGACTGCACCGCCCCGGTGAACGCCCCCTTCTCGAATCCGAAGAGCTCGCTCTCGAGCAGTGTCTCGGGGAGCGCGGCGCAGTTGATCGCCACAAAGGGGCCGTCGCACCGCGCGGAGCGGCGATGGATGTGACGCGCGACGACCTCCTTCCCGACTCCCGACTCGCCCGTGACGAGGATTGTCGCCTCGCTGTCGGCGACGGCCTCGACGAACTGGATGGTCTGCCGCATGGCCGGATCCTCGGCGATGAGGGGGTGGGGATTCGCCATCCACGCCCGGGATCTCCCATTTCCGCCGCCACGCACGGCTGCGGAGCGGCGTGGATCGGAGCGGCGCGACAGGGCGCGCTCGACGGCCTCGATCACGATGTCGGAGGAGAACGGCTTCATCAGATAATCGACGGCCCCCATGCGCATCGCCTCGACCGCGTCCTCGATGGTCGCAAACGCCGTCATCACGATCACTGGTGGGGCCTCAGGCACCTCGCGGAGGCGCTCGAGCAGCTGGAGTCCGGAGACCTCGGGCATGCGGACATCGGTGAGAATCAGATCGATGCGTGTGCGCTGCAGGGCACGGAGGGCCTCTGCGCCATCGGCGGCCTCGACCACCTCCCAGCGTGGGCGCATCACCTCGCGCAGTGCCAGGCGCATGGCCGGCTCATCGTCGACAATCATGACTCGTCGGTCAGTCATCTCTTCTCTCTCCCATCTCTGTGCTCCCAGTCACACGCTCAGCCAGTGGCAGCGACATCTCGAATGCGGCGCCCCCTCCCTTGCCACCGAGACACACAACCCGTCCCCCGTGCGCGGAGATGATGTGTGAGACGATGGCCAACCCCAGCCCTGTCCCACGCCGCCGGGTGGTGACAAAGGGGTCGAAGATCCGATCGCACAGCTCACGGGGAACACCCGGTCCGGTGTCGCTGACCCGTATCCATCGCCCGTCTGCCCGCGTGCCCGTCTCCAGCGTGATCACGCGGCGCTCGGCCTCAGCGAGCGCCTGGGAAGCGTTGATGAGCAGATTGACGACCGCCTGGGTGAGCAGATCCGAGTCCCCGAGCACCGCGGCCGGTGAGCTCTCCCAGTGCCGCCGGATCTCCACCCCCGCCTGGGCGACAGCGGGCCCCACCTGGCCCAGTGCGCTCTCCGCGATCACCTCCCAGGTGACAGGGTTCACCACCGGCTCTCTCCCCCGGGCGAAGAGGAGGATGTTGGAGACCAGTGAATCGAGGGCTCTGACGCTGGCGACGATGTGGCCCGCCAGCTCCCCTGTGCGATCGGAGCCCGCCTCCCTCTCGGAGACAAGGGCCGAGGCCAGGAGCTCGATGGATCCCAGCGGATTGCGGATCTCGTGGGCGACCTGGGCCGCAACGCGCCCCATGGTGCTCAGGCGCTCGTTGAGGAGCGCACGCTCACGCCACCGCATCAGATCGGTGATGTCCTCGACTGTGAGCAGCCCACCGCGCAGTTCACCTGTCTCCACATCCCGGGCGGGGGCAGCCCTCAGCCTCAGCCGGCGCAGCGGTGGCCCCGCCGGTGAGCCCCCTGCGTTGAGATCGATGTCCTCTGTGCGTGCCGGGGTCCAGTCCGACACCTCCATCTCCTCGATCAGCGCCCTGCCGAGGGAGGGACCGAGGGCCTCGGTCGCGTGGCGCCCAACGAGGTCCTCCGCCGAGCCCTGCCCCAGGAGTGCGACCGCCGCGCCGTTGGCGTTCCTCACACGTCCCTCGGTGTCGACAGCGATGACGCCGGCGCTGAG
>JAFGKF010000316.1 GCA_016928695.1 Candidatus Sumerlaeota bacterium
TCAGAGGCAGGGCGGGGTCGTAGGCCATGTCGCGCTGGGCCAGCCAATCGCGGATGAGGACGAACTCGCCCCCCCGGTCATACGCCCATTGGACAAACTCCTCGAAGGCCCTCAGGTGCCGGGAGTCGAGAGCCGTGTAGTGTGGATGCAGGGGGATGACGAGCGGATTGAACAGGCGGAAAAGCAGGCGGAACAGGCGCATCGCGAACCGGGGGGTGATCCCCAGGCGGCCGTAGAGCGGCATCCACTCGCGGAACCACGTGGGCCGGATCTCGATGACGTTGCCCATGTGGTACCGATAGTAGAGCCCCGAGACGTCGAAGATGAAGCCCTCGTCGTTGAGAATGGTCACCGTCCGGCGGTCGATCGCATGGCAGGGGGCGCGGAAACCGTGGGTTGGCCGCCCGATGATCTGCTCGACCTGATCCTTGCCCTCCATGATCTCGCGGTGCTGCGCCTCGGGCTGGAGCCCGCGCAGGGGGGTGTGCGTCATCGTGTGGCTCTCGACCTGGTGGCGCTCGGCCACGTGCCGGACGATCTCCGGATTGGAGCGCGCCGTCTCCCCGACGAAAAAGAAGTTCACCGCGATGCCGAGGCGATCGATGCACTCGACCACGTCCGCGAGCTGGCGGTGTGTGCCCTCGCAGTCGGCGCAGAGGATGATGGTGCGGCTCATGGGGCCATGGGTCGAGCTGACGGTGCGATGAGTCAACCACAGAGCGCGCCACGGGAGCAACCGCTCAGTGAGTCAGCGCACGAATCTCACCACCCAGTTGAATCCCACCCTCCGCAGGACATCGAGCCTGACCCCCAGCCGCTCCCAGCTGCGCACGGTGCGCTGACTGCGGAGCGTGCATGGGAGAGGGTGAAGTCTGTGGTGAAGGCGATAGAGCCATCCCATGAGAGACCTCCGCGGGAGCATGAGGATCAGCGCCCCCCCATCGGGGCGGAGCCCCGCCACGAGGTGGGTGAGAACGGGGTCTGGGCTCTCGCAGAACTCCAGGACGCCGGCGCAGAGGATCTTGTCGTAGGGTGCCCCGGGCGGGGGCCCTGTTGTCAGATCGTGAACCTGTGCGTCCAGACCCTCCTCTCGGGCTGCGGCGACCATGGCGGGGGCGCCGTCGACTCCGAGCACATCGGCTCCCCGCCCGGCGATGAGCCGCGTGTAGAATCCCGCCCCGCATCCCGCGTCGAGAATGCGCTCACCTGGCTTGGGATCGAGGAGGGAGAGCACGGCCCGCGCCTCGCGCCGCCTCAGTGGACCCCAGAGCCAGCCCCCCGACCGGCGCGCGTAGTCACGCGCCTCGGCGTCGAAGTGGTCGAACACCGTGGGCGGCACTGTCAGGTCTCCCGGGGCACGGGGATCCTCATGCCGCGCAGATTGTGGATCAGCCGGCCGAAGCGCGCCTCGCGGCGCTCGATGATCTCACAGGGCAGGAAGCCGTGCCGATCCATCAGATCGAGGATCTCGCCGCGGCGATGGTGACGCGCGCGGACGGCTCCGCCGAAGAGCCGCAGGCGATGGACCAGGTAGAAGCGGTGAACGATCTCGGCGAGCGAGTTGTCCTGCTCGCTGTAGCTCAGCAGGATGCGCCGCCCCTCGAGCGCGGTCATCAGCCGCTCGGTCTCCTCGTCGTCGAGCCAGTCGAGCAGCCCCAGACCCACCGTGATGTCCGCCTCGGGCAGGGTCTCGCGGGCAACCGATCCCACCTCAAACGTGACGCGGTCGGCGACGCCCGCTCTCTCGGCCAGGGCCCCGGCTCTCTCGACGGCGGCGGGGGAGATGTCGATGCCATGGGCGCGAGCGGCCCCGAGCGTCTCGACGGCCAGCATGGCCAGGCGTCCAGCCCCGCACCCGAGGTCCAGGAGCGTCTTGCCCTCCATGTGTGTCCTGAGCACCTCCAGTGCGATGCTCATCCGGGCATCGACACTGCTGCGCAGGCGCCCCATGAGGCCGTGGGAGCCCTCGCGGTCGTAGACGGAGTCGTCCCACCGGGCGATTTTCCGGTCCCAGTGGGCCCGCATCTCATCCTGCCGTGCCATCGACCAATCGCTCCTCCGGCTCAGTGCGCCATCCTAGGGGTGGAAGAGGCGGCCGGTCAAATGCTCAGAGGGGGTTCGGAGTCGCTTGACGTCTGCACTCGGATGAGAAAGAGTCGACATCATCTCGTCTCAAGGAGTTGCTCACGATGAGACTTCGTCCGCTCATTGCACTCTGCCTCTTGATCGGTGCAACGCTCTGCTTCGCCTGTGGTGGCGGGGGTGGAGGTGACCTCCCTGCTCCTCCCGACACCCCGACGGGAAGCGAGGGGCCGCAGCCGGCACCCGGGGCAGTGGGACTCAACGAGTGACAGGGGAAATCCCAAATTGATCGAGTGGCTGGTCCCATCCACCGCGGGGGGGCCGGCCGCTCTCTCCACATCTCAGATGGGCTGATCTGCGGCTCAGAGCCTCTTGACGTGGACCATCGTTGTGGGAAAGGCTCTTTCCCAGCCCAGAGGAAAAGAGGTGTCGTCACAATGATGATCCGCGCTCTGTGTGTCATGACTGTGTGGTTTGCCCTGATGTTCGCAACCGCCTGTGGGGGAGCGGATGAGCCCACCAACGCCCCCGCCAATCAGGGCACCACACAGCCCGCCGGCCCGCCCGTTGAGAATTGATGATGTGCCGCTGACTCCGGACTGAGTCGGCGTTTCACCGCATCAGGGCTTTGCCCCCGAGAAGCACGCGGTCGCCTCGCAGGCGGACGCGCACGGTGCCCCCGCGCGCGGAGGCCTGAAATCCCATCATCTCCTCTTTGCCCAGACGCGCCGCCCAGTGGGGTGCCAGCGCACAGTGCGCTGCGCCCGTCACGGGATCCTCATCGATCCCGTGCTCGGGCGCGAAGAAGCGCGAGATGAAATCAAACTCCGGCGTGTCACTCCGAGCGGTCACGCACACGCTGCCCACCGTGCGATCGATGGCACGGATGTCCGGCGCGAGGCACCGGACCTTCTCCGCCGATTCCACCTCCACCAGGTGGCCCACCTTTGCCCGGCTCACGGACAGCGGCCTCTCCCTCAGCGCCTCGGTGAGACCCACGGGGATTTCAGCGGGCTCGGGGGGGTCAGACGGGAAATCGAGTTCGATCCACCCCCCATCCCGCGTCGCCGTGAGGGGCCCACTCGCGCTCTGGAACACAATCGTCTGGTCAGGAGGCACCCGCCCGAGCTCCCACAGCGTGTGGGCGCTTGCCAGCGTGGCGTGGCCGCACAGCGGCACCTCGGTCGTCGGCGTGAACCATCGGATGCGCCAGCCCTCGCCCTCGGGGCGGAGGAAGGCCGTCTCCGAGAGGTTCACCTCGGCGGCGATGCGCTGCATTTCTCCGGTGGGAAGGTCGTGCTCCGGCAGGCAGACTCCCGCGGGATTGCCTCCCTCAGGGCTGTCCGTGAAGGCGTTGACGATGTGAACTCTCTGATCGCTCATGAGTCTCCTCGCACGGCGGATCGCATGGATTCCCAGGGAGGTGAGCGCCACCCCCGCGGCCAGCATCAGCAGTGCCGTCGGGCTGGGCTCGAAAATGAGCTGGGCCACCCCGCCGAACAGGCATCCCATGCCCCAGATCAGTGTGGCGAGGGTCCAAAAAAACTCGGGGAGGCTCTCAGATCGTCTCTGGCTCCTCGGCCACTGGGTCAGGGCAATGGCAGTGCCGATGATGATGCCCACCAGGGCGGCGATGAGCTGGGGAAGGCCTTCAATCTCGCTCATGGGTTGCCTGATCCGCCCGACGGTGCTCAACTCCCGCCATGAAGTCAACCGATCAGCCCCCCAGCCCATCGCAGTTCGAGGATCTTCGGCAGCGGCTCTTCGAGGAGATCTTCCAGGCGCGGCTGCGAGTCTACGCCATCGGACAGCCCTCGCCGATGGAGCGCCTGGAGCTCCCCGGGGTCAACGCCGAGATCTGGCTCAAGCGCGAGGATCTCTCGCCCATCCACGCATACAAGTGGCGAGGGGCGTTCAATCGCATGGCGAAGATGAGTGAAGAGGAACGCGCACGCGGCGTGATCTGCGCCTCGGCGGGCAACCACGCCCAGGGCGTGGCGCTGGCCGCGAGCCATCTGGGCATCGACGCCGAGATCGTCATGCCTGTCTCCACCCCCCGGATGAAACAGGTGGCCGTCGAGCGCCACGGTGGCGACCGCGCCCGGATCACACTCCACGGCGACAATTTCGACGAGGCGCTGGCCGAGGCGCTGAGGCGATGCGAGGCCGAGGGACGCGTCTTCATCCACCCGTACGACGATCTCGCGATCATGGGAGGGCAGGGCACCCTCGCCGATGAGGTGGTGATGTCGGGGCGGGGGCCGTTCGACGTCGCCTATCTCCAGATCGGCGGCGGCGGGCTCGCCGCGGGCGTCGCCTGCTGGCTGCGGGCCCACTGGCCAAGCATTCGCCTTGTCGGCGTCGAGGGGGTCGATCAGGCCTCGATGGCCGCGGCGGTCCGCGTGGGGAAGCCGGTGCGGCTCGACGACCTCGACATCTTCTGCGACGGCACGGCGGTGCGACGCGCGGGCGATCTCACCACGCCGCTGTGCGCGGGGCTTCTCGACGAGTTCATCACGGTGACGAACGACGAGGTCTGCGCGGCGATCCAGACGCTCTGGGAACACTGCCGCCTCGTGCCCGAGCCGTCTGGCGCGATGGGCCTCGCGGGATTGCTCCAGGGGGCGGAGCGGCTCTCCGGCGAGCGGGCACTCGTCCTCGTCTGCGGTGCGAACATGGACTTCGGGCGCCTCGCCTGGATCGCCCGCCACGCGGGCATCGGGGCGCACCGCCGCCGCTACTACCGCGTCGGCATGGACGAGCGGCGCGGCTCGCTGATCGAGTTCCTCGAGGCGCACCTGGAGGGCATCAACATCATCGAGTTCCAGTACGGCAAGACCGACACCGAGCGCGCCTGGTTCACTCTCGGGCTCGAGGCGACCCCGCCTGCCTTCGAGCTGCTGGAGAGGCGCTTTCGCGAGCACGGCGTCCCCTGGGAGGAGGTCACGGGGCAGGCTGATGCTGAGTTCCGCGTGATCCGGTTCATCCCCGCGCTTTTCCACCTGCCCATCTTCATCCGCCACGAGTTCCCCGAGCGACCCGGCGCCCTGCACGACTTCCTCGTCCCCGCGGCGCAGATGGCGTCGATCTGCTACTTCAACTACATTTTCACGGGTGAGGAGGTCGGCCGCGCGCTGATCGGATTCGAGTTCGAGAGCGAGGAGCAGCGCGCGCGCTTCACGGCCTGGCTCGACACATCGGGGATGAGGCACTCCCAGATTCAACCGGGGGCGCTCGCCCGGATTGTGCGGGGCGACTGATCGATCTCAGCCCCCTCACCATGGTTCCCGCAGGGAAACAGGGCGGATCGGGCGCCTGCCATCGCATCGTGCCGGAATTCCCATTGCGGCACTGTCAGGCCGAGAGATCAGCGCGCCTTCGCCTGGTTCGCGACAGCCTCGGCGGCGCGCTTCGCGGCCTCGGGATCGCCCAGGTAATAGCTCTTGATCGGCTTCAGATCATCCTCGAGCTCGTAGACGAGCGGGATGCCCGTCGGGATGTTGAGCCCCACGATCTCCTCGTCGCTGATCCCGTCGAGATACTTGACCAGCGCGCGCAGCGAGTTGCCGTGCGCGACGATCAGGACGCGCTTGCCCGCCGCCACGTCCTTCGAGATCACATCCTCCCAATAGGGCACGAAGCGCTCGACCGTCAGCGCGAGGCTCTCGGTCAGCGGGATCTGCTCGTCGGTCAGGTCGGCGTAGCGCCGATCGTTGCGGGGGCTGCGCTCGTCGTCTGACTCCAGCGGGGGGGGCGGGGTGGCGTAGGCGCGGCGCCAGATCTTGACCTGCTCCTCGCCGTGCCTGGCGGCGGTCTCGGCCTTGTTCAGGCCCTGGAGGGCTCCGTAGTGGCGCTCGTTGAGGCGCCAGTGGCGGACGACGGGGAGCCACATCTGGTCGAGCTCGTCGAGCGCGATCCACATCGTGCGGATCGCCCGCTTGAGCACGGACGTGTAGACGATGTCGAACTCGAAACCCTCCTCGCGCAGGAGGACGCCGGCGCTCCTCGCCTCCTCGCGCCCCTTGTCGCTCAGGTCGACGTCGGTCCACCCCGTGAATCGGTTCTCCAGGTTCCACGTGCTCTGGCCGTGGCGCAGAAGGACGAGTCTGTGCATCGCGGTCGGTCTCCTCAGGCAAAGCGTTTGGAGACCACCTCAGAGCGTCGGGGCGGAAGTGTCAAGGGGGAGTTGAGAGGGGCGAGATCTCTCATCCCCCCGCACCGGGCTCAGCGCCCTGGTCTTGGAGATCGCGGGCGCGGGCGAGGAGGTCGA
>JAFGKF010000044.1 GCA_016928695.1 Candidatus Sumerlaeota bacterium
CTGCCGCTCGTCGCGGGCTATTTCACCCGCCGCTGGATTCTCGCCGCCAAGGGCGATGCGTGGTTCCGCGAGCGGTTCCTCCACATCCTCACACCGATCTCGATCAGCGCGCTTCTCGCGACTCTCGTGCTGCTCTTCTCACTGAAGGGCGATCTGATCGTCGCCAATCCCCTGACCATCCTCTGGATCGCGATCCCGCTGACCCTCCAGACGCTGCTCATCTTCGCGCTCGCCTACGGCTTGGCGAAGGCGATCGGGCTCTCGTATCGAGACGCCGCCCCCTCGGCCATGATCGGCGCCTCCAACCACTTCGAGGTCGCCATCGCCACGGCCGTCATGCTCTTCGGTCTCGCCAGCGGCGCGGCGCTGGCCACGGTGGTCGGCGTGCTCATCGAGGTGCCCCTGATGCTGATGCTTGTCTCCCTCTGCCGCCGCACGCGGGGCTGGTTCCCCGCCCAGGGGCCCGAGGAATGCCCCGAGCCCGCGGAGGGCTGCTGCTCGAATTGGCGCGATTTTCTGCCGCAGATCTGAGATGGAGTGCCTCTTGTCCTGAGTCTTGCATTGCCCAGAGCTGGAGAGCGAGATCGGCGAAACGCGGGATGGCGGTATCGATCCCGACACCCGCCGGTTTCTCTCCCTAACCCCAGCACCACCAGATGAGGGCGGTGCCTGCGGGACAGGAGACTCCACGCTCTCGCCGAATGAGCGGGCTGGTGGTTTCCGCCGCTCCGCTGCCGAGATGAACCAGGGAGCGCTGAGTTCACCGACCGCCGACAAGGAGGCCTCTGTGATCACCGTCGAACACGCCGGAGAAACCCTGGAGCTGCGAAACACGCTCGGTGAGGCTGCCAGCGCCTATCTGCGCTCGGCCGCGCACCAGCCGATCGCCTGGCAGCAGTGGGGACCGGAGGCCTTCGAGCTCGCACGCCGTCTCGACCGCCCCGTGCTGCTCGACATCGGCGCCGTCTGGTGTCACTGGTGCCATGTGATGGACCACGAGTCCTACGAGGACCCGATGGTTGCGCGCCTCATCAACGAGAACTTCATCGCCATCAAGGTCGACCGCGACGAGCGCCCCGATGTCGACTTCCGCTATCAGCGTCTTGTCCAGGCGCTCTCGCAGATGGGGGGCGGCTGGCCACTGACCGCGTTCCTGACGCCGGGCGGTGACGTCTTCAGCGGAGGCACCTATTTCCCCCGGACCGATCGCCACGGCCGCCGGGGCATGCTGTCGCTCCTGCCGATGATCGCCGAGGCTTACCATGAGAACCAGCTGGGCACCCAGGAGAACATTGTCCGCGTCAACCGCCAGGTGCTGGTGGCGACAGGCGAGCGCCTCGCCGCGGGTGAGCTGACCGAGGAGTGGCTCCTCGGCGCACTCGCCGCGATGGAGCAGGGGTGGGAGCCGGGCCATGGCGGCTTCGGGATGCTCAGCGGTCCCAAGTTTCCCTCCACGGGGGCTGTCGAGTTCCTGCTCCGTCTCCACACCGAGACGGGCTCGGACGACGCCCGCGAGATGGCGCTCGGAGTTCTCGACGCGATGGCTGCGGGGGGCATCCACGACCAGATCGCCGGGGGCTTCCACCGCTACTCGGTCGATGGCCAGTGGCACGTGCCGCACTTCGAGAAGATGCTCTGCGACAACGCAGCCCTGCTCGCCAATTTCGCCCATGCCTATGCCTTGACGGGTGAGAAGCGTTATCGCGAGGCCGCGGTCGGCATCCTCGACTTCGTCACCGAGGTCCTGTGGAATGAGGAGGCGGGGGGCTTCGGGGGATCGCAGGACGCCGACGTGGGGCCCGAGGACGACGGCGACTTCTTCACCTGGACTCTCGCCGAGGCGAGCGCGGTGCTCTCGGACGGCGAGCTCGCCGCCGCACGGCTCCGCTGGGGGATCGGCGACCACGGCGAGATGCACCACAATTCCGCGAAGAACGTCCTGCGCGCCGTGCGCTCCCCCGCGCAGATCACCGAGGCGCTGGGCATTGGAGTCGACGAGGTCGAGAGCCGCCTCGCCTCCGCCCAGGCGAAGCTCCTGGCCGCGCGCCTGGAGCGCCCCGCGCCGTTCGTCGATCCGACGATCTATGTCAGCTGGAACGGGATGATGATCCAGGGACTCGCCGAGGCCGCGCGCTTCGTCGGCGACGACCGCGCCCTTGACTTCGCCCAGCGGGCCACCGAGCGCCTCACCGCGCAGTGCTGGGACCCCGCGCGGGGCTGGGCCCATGCGCTCGCGTCCGATGGCACGCTGAGCGGGGGCTATCTCGACGACCAGGCGCAGATGGCGCTGGCCCTGCTGATGCTTCACCAGGTGACCGGCGAGGCGCGGCACCTCGATCTGGCCCTGCAGGCACTCCGCATCCTCTCGGAGCGATATGAGGGCCCCTCCGGCGCGCTGCGTGACACACCCTCGGGGAACGACACCGCCACCGACGCTCTCCAGGTCCCGTCCTATCCCTTCGTCGATCAGCCGACCGCCGCTCCCAATCCCACCGCGGCGCTCGCCTTCGAGATGGCCTCGGTGCTGACGGGCGACGCCTCTCTCAACGGCCGCGCCGAGCGCATCATGGGCAACTTCGCGGGTGACGACTCACACCGCTATGGCCACATGATCGGCACGGCCGCCCTGGCGATCGGTGCTCTGGTCTGGGCGACTCCGAACGCCGTGATCATCGGCGATCCCTCCGACGAGAGAGCAGAGGACCTGCGGCGACGCGCCCTCGCCGTGTATCGCCCCGGCCTCGTGGTGAGCGTGCATGCCCCCGATGAGGGGAACCTGCCCCGTCCCGCCTCCGACGATGGCGCTCCCCTCGCCGATTTCTGCGCGGGTCGGTCCTGCGCCCCGCCCACGGCGGATGCGGAGGAGATGGCGGCCCTCATTCGCACCTTTGGATTGTCCCGGAATTGACAAGGCCCCCTCTCGGGGGCACTCCGTGGGACTCGACGGCTGATCGGATCACACGCGGATGTCGATCAGCTGGCCCAGGTTCTCGACGGTCTCGATCAGCAGCGCCGCCGCGGCCTCCTCCGAGCTCATCGCCTCCATCGCCACCTGCGCCTGGGCCTCCACGGCCTGACGCGCCAGGGCCGCCTGCTGGGCGATCAGCTGGATGGCCAGGTCCAGGGTTCCGCGGGCGATCTCGAGGCTCATGGGCAAATCTCTCCTCTTCTCTCATCGGCCAATCGCCCCACCTGATTGAGACCTTTCCCACATCCCCTCCGCCCCGGGCGGATCGATCTGAGAAATTGGGAGTTGGGTGCCGGATCGGTTTTTCCGATGAGGAGAGTGATCGGGACCGCTCCGTGTGGTCCCCTCTGTGAGATCATGGACGCCCAGCGACGGATCCATCTCGCCCTCCTCGCCCTCGTGGCCGTTGTCATGCTCGGCACCTTCGGCTACATGACCGTGGAGGACATCCCGCCCCTCCAGGGGCTCTACATGACGGTCATCACCATCACGACCGTCGGATTCAGCGAGGTGGTGCCACTCTCCGACGCCGGCCGCGTCTTCACCATGATCCTGATCCTCACCGGATTCGGCTGCCTGACCTTCTTCGGCCACTCCTTCATCGAGGCCGTCATGGAGCGGGCGCTGAGCGGACGAGAGGAGCGAAAGAAAATGAAGAGGCGAATCAAGGGCCTGAAGGGCCACCAGATCATCTGCGGCTTCGGACGCATGGGAATGGCCGCCGCCGAGGAGTTCCGGCGCGAGGGGAGCGACTTCGTGGTCATCGAGAGCAGGCCCGAGCAGTGCGAGGAGCTGAACCGCCGGGGGTATCCCCACATCGTCGGCGACGCCACCAGCGAGGACCATCTGATCGAGGCGGGGCTCGCCCGGGCGAAAGGGCTCCTGGCCATTCTCCCCTCCGATGCGGGCAACCTCTTCATCACCCTCACTGCCCGCGAGCTCAACCCCATCATCCGGATCGTCGCGCGCGTCGAGGAGCCCTCGTCGTGCAAGAAGCTGATCCGCGCCGGAGCCGATCATGTGCTCTCCCCCTTCACCTCCGCGGGGATCGAGCTCGCCCGTGACCTTTTGACCCCGGAGACCAGTGGGCACAATGGCGGTGACACTCGGGACGTCCAGGCCACCTGGGTCGCCGCGGAGAACCGGCCTGAGATCGTGGGCAAGTCGATCGGCGAGGCCACCATGATGCTTCACGGTGAGATCCTCGGCCTCCGCCGCGAGGGCGTGGACGTCCTCTGCCCCAATCCCCAGATGCGCGTGGGGATGGCCGATCAGCTCCTTTTCCTCGAGAGCATCTCCAGCGAGGCCATGAGAGAGAAGGAAGAGGAGCTCTCCGAGTATCTGGCCCGCGTGCTCGTCGCTGTGGAGAGCCCACGGCTCTCGGCGCTCTACGCCCGCGTGCTGCGCCGCGTCGGCTGCCTGCCGATGGTCACCCACAGCGGGCGTGAGGCGCTCTCGCTGATCAGCGCGGAGCGGCCGGAGGTGGCGCTGGTCGACCAGAGTCTCCCGGACCTCGCCGGGGTGGAGGTCCTGAGGCGGATCCGCGCCCTCGACGTCGATCAGGAGGTGAAGATGATCCTTCTGACCGATGAGGAGGGCAATGGATCTGGCGACGGGCTCTGTCTCTCGAAGGACTCCGATCCCAACGAGATGGTCGCCATGGTCGTCGGGACGATGGGTTGAGGAGCCCGCTCAGTCCGATTGAATCACCTTGTCAACCGCACAACCGTCTCCACGTGGTGGGTCTGGGGGAACATGTCGAGCGGCCAGACGCGGTCGATGCTGTAGCGCGCGATGTGCAGGTCCTGGAGGTCACGCGCGAGCGTCGTCGGGTTGCATGAGACGTAGACGAAGACCGGCGCCTCGAGCGCGATGAGCTGCGCCAG
>JAFGKF010000317.1 GCA_016928695.1 Candidatus Sumerlaeota bacterium
CAATGCTCGATTGCTCTTCTCGGGACCCTGGCGCTCGCCCAGGGGATGCTTCTTCTCAGCCAGGGGCCGTTGAGGCTCACCCGCACTGGGTCCGGGAGTGGGAACTCCCAGACCATCAGTGCGGGGATTCTTCCCTGCGCACTTGCAGACACTCAGGCGCTGGTCATCCCCGAGGGGCTGACCGATGAGCAGACTGCCATCGTCGAGCAGCTGGTGCGCGACGTGAGCATGATCCGGGGGCTCGAGGTGCGCGAGCCGCTGCGGGTCGGCGTCATGTCGGTCGAGGGTCTCCAGGAGATCCTCCTCGAGCAGCTCGAGCTCGAGTTCCCCCCCGAGCGGCTGGAGGGACTCGGCATCGTCACGGCCACACTGGGGCTCCTGCCGCCGGGGCACGACATCATCGCCAACCTCGAGGCGCTGCTCACCGAGCAGATCGGCGGCCTCTATGACGACGAGGCGAAGCGCCTCTGCCTGATGGAGTGGATCAACCTCGGATCGCAGACGGCGCGGATGATCCTCGCCCACGAGATCAATCACGCGCTCCAGGACCAGCACTTCGACATCTTCAACAGCCCGCTCCACGATCGCTCGAATGATGATCGCTCGCTCGCCACCCTCGCTGTTCTGGAGGGGGACGCGATGGTGACGATGGGCGAGTACGCGGCGCGATACGTCTCGCTCGGCTTCTTCCTCGAGGCCGCCCAGCTCATGTCGATGGACCAGACGGCGCTGACCTCAACGCCCCGGTTCCTCCAGGGGCAGCTGCTGTTCCCCTATCTCGCGGGGCAGACGTTCGCCATGCGCGCTCACTGGGGGCCGGGGGGATCGTTCTCCATCAACGACCTGATGCGCCACTGGCCGGAGTCGACCGAGCAGATCCTGCACTCCGAGCGCTCGCTCCTGCACCCCGCGACGATCGATCACCCGACGTCCGTCGAGATCCACGCGGAACCCTGGGGCGTGCCCGAGGACTGGCGCCGCATCGAGTCCAACGTCCTCGGCGAGTTCACGATCCAGCAGGTCTTCGAGGCACCGCTGGGGATGCGCGGCGCGCAGGACGCGGCCGCCGGATGGGACGGTGACCGGTGGGAGCTCTGGCGTGACGACGAGACCGGCGCGGCGGCACTGCTCTGGAGCACGGTCTGGGACACCGAGGCCGACGCCGGGGAGTTCGCCGCGGCGCTCGATTCCCTCTGGGAAGAGGTCGCGCTGACCGAGGTCACCGACCACGAGGGCATGCCCGCCTACCGCGAGCCATGCACCGCCTCCGCGCTTCTCGGCGCCACGGTGCACGTCGCCGTCTGGGACGCGGCGGACGGCCTGGAGATCACACTGCCGGATGAGGAGATCGAGAGGCGGGATTGAATCTCTGTGTCATCTGTGAAATCTGTGGATCATTGTCGCGCGCCGAACCCTTCTCTGTAGGGGCGCAGCACGCTGCGCCCGCGGGCACGGCATGCCGTGCCCCTACACAGAATGGAGAGCCGGAAGATCACCATCCCACGGAACACTGGCATCTCCCCGCCTGTCTGAGGCAGAGTGGATGAGTGCTGGGTGTCGGTGCACGGACCGAGAGGAGGACCACCCATGCGATTGATCGCTCTCTCACTGGCGGTGGCGCTGGCGGCGTTCGCCCTGATCGCGCAGCCCGATCCCCCTGCTACGAACATCGAGGGCCAGGTGCTCGAGGTCCTCGCGCTGAGGGAACAGCCCACCCTCTCCGACGAGGAGCGGCAGGGGTTGGAGAGTCTGGCGCTCTCGGAGAGCGTTGAGCTCGCCGTCGCGGCCTCCACGGCGCTCGCGAGCCACGGGACTCTCACCGGCGCAGCGCGGCAGCGCGCGATGGCGCTCGCTCTCGACGGGAACCTCCCCCCCACCCTGCGCCTCGAGGTGGGCGCCGCCATTCTCCGCGACGTGGCCGCTCTGAGCGGTGAGGAGATGAGTGCGCTGAGCGGCGACCCGCTGCTCGAGCCGCTTCTCGGAGAGGCGCTCTCGAACAAGACGACGGCTGAGCCCCGGCCTCGCTCTCAGCGTCCGCTGCGCGAGGGCTGCACGCTGATCATCCACGGCACCTTCGCCAACGGCACGGCCAACTCCTGGTGGCAGCGGGGCGACGGGTTCTGCGAGCACCTCGACGACGAGGTGGGCAACGTCTGGCGGATCGTCGACGGCGAGGGGGAGCGCGTGATCACGCTCTATCCCCTGAGCTGGCCCTCGGGCTCGCCGACCGACGCGGCGCTGATCGCGGGCGGGGCGCTGATCGCCCGCCATCTCGGGGAGCTCGCGCTCAACGATCCCCCGCCGCTCGATATCGTCGCGCACAGCCACGGTGGCAACGTGATCATCCGCGCGCTGACCACGGCCCTGGAGGAGAATCCCGACCTGCGCGTCCGCAATCTCGTGCTGATCGGTGTGCCCCACGTGACGGTCGACGACGCGCTCCACCACTGGCCGAGCGATCCCATGCATCCGCTCTACGAGCGCTGCGAGCGGATCATCAACATCTATGCCCCCGAGGACACCTACGCGACGTCCATCGCCGGCGCCATCTCGCCGGGGCCGATCGTGCAGACGCTCGAGCCGCTCGGCGTCCCGAACGCGACGGACATCGCCGTCGAGACGGCGGTGGGCTGCTTCAACGCCCACATCGTGCTCCACTCCAACGCGATGGCGAGGAGCATCGGCCAGGCGCTGCGCGGCGAGCTCGCCTGGGCGCCCGAGTCCTTCCCCTCGATCGCCGATCCAAACGATCAGGGCATGATGCCTTGATGATCCATGCAGGTTGAATGCGACACATTTCACTGTAGGGGCTTGGCATGCCAAGCCCTGGGCACGGCATGCCGTGCCCCTACAAAAGAGGCGCATGATGTCTCGCTGTATCCGGAGATCTCAGTGATCCTGAAGGGCAAGGGAACACTGGCCATCGGAGGGGCGTCGGAGTAGAGAGAGATCGAGAATGCGCAGGAGGGGTTGCCATGAACCGCCTCATCGCCTGTCTCTCGCTGGCCCTTGCGCTCGGGGGCTCCGCGCCGGGCCAGCCCACCGATCCCCAGCGCGCCGTGCAGCTCTTCGACGCCCTGGCGCTGGGCAGTCAGGCCACAATCACGCCCGAGGAGATCGCCGCCGCCGAGCAGCGGATCAACGAAACGCAGGGGACCGATCCCGAGCTCGCCGTCACCCTGCTGACCTCCCTGGCCAATCAGGACGCCCTGAGCGATCCGATGCGCGAGCTGGCGGGGCAGATCGCCCAGAATCCCATGCTCGACCTCTCGATGCGCCGCCAGGCGCTCACCGCCATGGGCGAGCTCGGGCCCGAGATCACCCCGGTGACCACGCCCGACGAGCAGGCCGTGGGCATGATCACGCCCGGCGTCTCGATCATGCCGTATCTCACGGCTCAGCTCTTGGCCGACCCCGAGCTGGGCGCGATGGCCCAGAGCGTTTTCTATCCGCCCCGGATCTTCGCCTATCGTGTGGACGTCGAGCCGCCGCTGCGCGACGGCTGCACGATCATCATCCACGGCACGCTGCTCCCCGGCATCGGCGGGCGCGGCTGGTGGCAACCCGGCGGGGGATTCGAGGAGTCGCTCAACGACTGGGTCGGCAACGTCTGGCGAATCGTCGCCGACGGCGGAACCCGCACGCACGAGTTCGAGCCCTTCGCATGGGAGGCGGGCAGGCCCACCTCAGACAGCATCCGAGCGGGAGGGACAGCGATCGCCGAGAGCCTGGAGAAGGTCCTGATCCACGCCCCACCCCCCATCGACATCATCGCCCACAGCCACGGCGCGAATGTCGTGGTCATTGCGCTGGCCGACGTGCTGGCCGAGCACCCCGAGCTGCGCGTGCGCCGTCTCATCTTCCTCGCCGCGCCGCACATCCACTCCGACGGGCGCCTCATTCACTGGCCGCAGAGCCCCGATCATCCGCTCTACGGCTGCTACGATCAGATCATCAACATCTACGCCCCGGAGGACCGCGTCGCGACGACCATCGCCGCCTCCTTCGCCTGGGGCGACGCCACCCGCGATCTCCGAGACTTCGACATCCCCCGCACCACGGACATCTCCGTCGAGACCAGCGTCGGCTTCATCAACGCCCACTCGGTGCTCCACTCCAACGACATGGCCAACCGGATCGGATCGGCGCTCTGCGGCGAGATCCCCTGGGAGACCTCCTCCTTCCCCCCGATCACCGACGCCCGAGATGTGGGGGAGGAGCTCTTCCCCTGACCCCGCTCATCGGCGTGTGTCATTGATATCAAATCGTTTGCGCCATTTCGGTTTTGCTTGAGATTTCGTCTTTTCTTTGCCACCATGGCGCCTCTGAGAAACCATGGCCACCGATTCCCCCCCGCCCCCCGAGGAGCGGCGACGCCGCGAGCGCGCCCTCGCGCCCTATCGCCGCCACCTCGCCGAGTGGCGCCGCTTTTTCGTCTGGGTCAAACGCCACCGCCCCGCACTGATCGAGGAGGTCGAGTTCTACGGCCTCAATTTCCACCGCGCGATGGAGGCATACGCGGTCGCCCCCGAGGGCGACTGCGCGTATTTCCTCGGTCAGCTCGATCTGCTGATGCGCGTGATGGACGGGGTCAAGGTCCGCCTGCTCGAGGCGATCATCGACCCCGGGGGCGGCGCGGACCTCAGGGCCCGACCGCGATGATCATGTCGGCGGACAGAGATTGGGCCCTGTCCCGCGAGACAGGGCCCGTGAACAGTCTCAGGGACCGACCTGCGGATGGGTGCGGCGCTTGGCCTTGCCCATGGCCAGCAGGTGGTTGATCGCATCGACGTAGGCCTTCGCCGAGGCGACCACAACGTCGGTCGAGGCCCCCCGCCCCGTGGCGGTGCGCTTGCCGTCACTGACGCGGATCGTCACCTGGCCCAGAGCATCCTGGCCCTCGGTGACGGCGCCCAGCTCGTACTTCTCGACCCTGTGCTCCTTGCCCGCGATGCGGTCGATGGCCCGGCAGATGGCGTCGACCGGACCGTCGCCGCAGGCGGCCTCCATCTTCACCTTGCCTTTGACGTTCAGCTTGACCGTGGCGGTGGGCACCCCGGCGGTGCCGCTGGTGAACTGCAGGTCGGCGATCTCGTAGACGCGCTTCACGTCGGAGATCTCGTCCTGGATGATCGCGTGGAGGTCCTCGTCGTAGACGACCTTCTTCTTGTCGCAGAGCATCTTGAAGCGCTCGTACGCCTTCTCGAGGTCCTCCTTCGAGAGCCGGTGACCGATCGCCTCGAGCCGCTTGCCCAGCGCATGGCGGCCCGAGTGCTTGCCCATAACCATGCTCTCGCCCGTCCAGCCGACGTCGTCCGCGTGCATGATCTCGTACGTCTGCCTGTGCTTGAGCACGCCGTCCTGGTGGATGCCCGCCTCGTGGGCGAAGGCGTTGCCACCGACGACCGCCTTGTTGGCCTGGACGCGCGAGCCTGTGGTCGTGGCGACCAGGCGGCTCGTGCGGTAGATCTCCTTGGTGTTCACGCGCGTCATGAACGGGAAGAAGTCTGAGCGGGTCGCGATGTTCATCACGATCTCCTCGAGCGAGGCGTTGCCCGCCCGCTCCCCGATGCCGTTGACGGTGCACTCGACTTGGCGCGCGCCCGCGCGGACCGCCGCCAGCGAGTTGATGACGGCGAGCCCCAGGTCGTTGTGGCAGTGGACCGAGATGATCGCGTCGTCGATGTTGGCTGCGGTGGCCCTGAGATAGGCGATCTGCTCGCCGAACTCCCACGGGTTGCAGTAGCCGACGGTGTCGGGGATGTTGATCGTCTTCGCCCCGGCGGCGATCGCCGCCTCGACGACCTCGACCATGAACTTCCAATCGGTCCGACCGGCGTCCTCGAGCGAGAACTCGACGTCGGGGGTGAACGAGCGCGCCAGCTCCACGGCGTGGACGGCGGCGCGGATCACGTCCGGCCGCCCCATGCGGAGCTTCTCCCTCATGTGGATGTCGCTCGTCGCGATGAAGGTGTGGATGCGGCCGCGCTTGCCCGCGGGCTTGATCGCCTCGCCGCACCGCTCGATGTCGATGTCCTTCGCGCGGGCCAGCCCGGCGATGATCGGGCCGCCTTTGATCTTGCCGACGGTCCGGGCGATCTCGTTGACCGCCTCGAAGTCGCCCGGGCTCGAGATCGGAAAGCCCGCCTCGATCACGTCCACGTGGAGCCGCGCCAGCTGCTCGGCGATCTGGATCTTCTCGGCGATGTTCATCGAGCACCCCGGCGACTGCTCACCATCGCGCAGCGTGGTGTCGAAGATGATCACCTGCTCGCGCTTGGCGCCGGGGGATTTCGTCTGTGTCTTGGTTCGCTTGGCGGTGGTCTTTTTCACCCGCCCCTTGGTCATCGTGGCCATGGCCGTGTCTCCTGTCTCATTCCAATGTCTGCTGGTGTGTGATTCCTCCCTCAGGGGAGGCGATGGCGGGGGGCGGGAGAGATCACCCTCTCTCCCAGCGGGCGAGGAGCCCACGCAGTCGCAGCCACGCCCGGCCACAGGGGCAGGCGTGAGGAAGCCCCGGCGCGCGGCGCCGGAGGCTGGCGGAGCGGATGTCGTGTCTCGTCTTCATCGTTCGCGGGGGCCCGTGGGGCCCCAAAATCAAAAAATCCCCGACCCATCGTGGGGTCAGGGACGAGCCCGAGCGGGTCGGGCACGTGGTACCACCCTGATTCGTGCGCCTGGGCGCACCTTCCTTGCGTCCGATCACGGGGACGAACCGGGCGGAACTACACTGGCTCAACCGAGCCATTTCGCGCCGCCGGCTCCGAGGCGAGTCGTGGGGTTCGCGGGTCCGGGGTTTCAGCCGAGCCCCGGCTCTCTGAGCCTCGCGGGA
>JAFGKF010000318.1 GCA_016928695.1 Candidatus Sumerlaeota bacterium
CGCCCCATCACCCAGGGCGGTGCACTTGGTTCCGACATCGCTGCCTTCAGGCAGCGCCTCTTCGTGTCGGTCTTTGAGGCCGACACTGTTGCTCGAACGACAGCCCTGAGTCGCCCGGACGATGAAAACCGTTGAACGGAGATGGCGAGGGCGCCAGCGCTCCATCCAGATGAAACCGAGCGCGAGCAAGTCGCCGACGCGCCGAAGCGCTATGGCGACGGCGCGCTCGCGCAGTCCAAAGCGCTGGCGCGCGTCGGTCCAAGAGAGAAGTGATTCGTGAGAATTCGTGTTCATTCGTGGACCAATCTGCGGGGATTGTGAGAACTCTTGACTTTGGGATTCTCCGGTGGCCGTTTCGGAGCGACACCACCTGGAAAACCAACAAGTCACCTCGCCGTGCAGCGTCCCATCGTCGTCATCGCCTCGCTCCACCTCGCCGGGCTCGTCGTCGGAGTCACCTTCCCGGCCCTCGGGGGATGGACGGCACTCACCATGGCGTCGGTCTGCCTTCTCTCCGCCGCCGGGGCCATCCGGGGGCGTGAGCTCGATCTGGGATCGCGCTGGGTGCTCCTGGCAGTGCTGCCCCTGGGCCTCTGGCAGGGGGCACGGGCCGAGTCGCAATGGTGCGGTGCTCATCACGCACTCGCCACTCTGGGAGACGGGCACGCGGTCACCGTGTGTGGAACCCTGGCGAGTGAACCGCGCCCAGGGCGTGAGAGACTCACGCTCCCCCTCTCACCCGTCAGTGTAACAGCGTCCGATGGCTCGGTGGTCGAGCTCTCTCTCCCCGTGGAGGTGACGATCCCCCTCCGGGGGGAACTGCCGCTCGATGAAGCGGAGCTCGCCATCGGCGATGAGATCGAGGCTGAGGGATTTCTCCACGTCCAGTCGCCGGTTCGCAATCCGGGGGGCTTCGATCGTCAGGCTTGGCATCGACAGCGGGGCGTGGCGGGCTCGGTGACGGTCACGGTCATCGACACCCTTCGCTGGACACCGGGCGAGCCGAGTCCCTGGGCCAGTGCGCTAAGGTCGATGAGACACGTACGACTCTGGGCCAGCGGATGCCTGGAGCGTCAACAGGGGGAGGAGGCGGGTGGATTCGCGCGGGCGATTCTGCTCGGTGAGCGCCACGCTCTCGATCCCGGCGATCGCCACGCCTTTCTCCTGACGGGCCTGGGGCATCTGTTCGCGGTCAGCGGTCTTCACACGGCGATGGTGTTCGGCCTGCTTCTGGGAGGGCTCCGCATTCTCCGCGTCCCCTGGCGCCTGAGTCTCGCGGTGGCCGTCGCCTCACTGGTGCCCTTCGCGGCGCTGGTCGGTTTCCGCGTGTCGGTGGTCCGCGCCGTGATTCTCATCACCGCCCTGGTGTTTGGCCGCCTGATCGGCCGCACGGTCGACTCGGTCTCGGCCCTGGCCCTCGCGGCCCTGGGGGTCTGTGTGTGGGATCCGCTGGCCCCCTGGCAGCCGGGATTTCAGCTGAGCTTCCTCGCGGTGCTGACCATCGCCCTCCATGCCCCCCTCGTCCGCGATCTGCTCGGCGAGGATCAGGGGGGACTGGGCGGTCTCCTGCGGCGAAGACTCCTCGCCCCGGCCCTGATGCTTCTGGCGATCCATCTCGCCCTTTTCCCTCTCATGGCCCAGCACTTCGGGCTGATCTCCTGGGTGTCGATCCCCATGAACCTCCTGCTTGTCCCGATGGGATTTCTCGTCCTTTTCGGGTCCGCGGTGAGTCTGCTCGGGGCGGCGATCTGGCCGTGGGGAGCGAATCTCATCGGAGCCTGCACGGGTGCGATCACCGAGGCACTCCTCGCCCTTGTCCGCGCCGTCGCCTCCTGGGCCGATGCGGCGGTCAGCCAGACCCCACTGCCCTGGTGGCTCATCGGTCTCTGGTACCTGATTCTCTTCGGTGGCTTCGCGGTCGTCCGCGCGCGGGGGCCTGACGAGATTCTGCGCCGACGTGCGCGATGGGCCATCGCGTGGCTGGGTCTCGCAGCGCTTCTGATCTGGCTCCCTCTCACCGAGTTCGGCACGGGGCGCCTCCGCGTGACCTTCCTCGACGTGGGCCAGGGCGACTCGACCCTGATCGAGATGCCCTCGGGGGCGGTTGTCGTGGTCGACGGCGGCCGTCGCGAACCGACCGACATGGGCCTGTGGGTCGTCGAGCCCGCGCTGCGAGCGCGGGGAATCGACGGGATCGATCTCCTCGTCGCCACCCACCCCGACAGCGATCACATCGGGGGGCTCATCCATCTGCTCGAGCGCTTCCCCGTCCGCCGCGTGGCCGAGGGCGATCCGCGGGGCTCGACCGACACGCTCAGGCTGTTCCGCGCGGCCATCGAAGCGAGCGGCGCCGAGCACGTCTGGCTGAGCCGCGGGGAGGTGATCACCGATGGCCGGTGCGTGATCGCCGTCCTTCACCCCGATCCCGATCCCGCGCGGCGAGCGCCGGACACCAACGGCAACTCGGTCGTCCTTGACGTCCGGTGGCGTGAGGTGGACATCCTGCTGATGGGCGATGCCGAGATCCCCGCCGAGCATCAGATGATGGCAGCCCTACCCCCGATCGACTGCGACGTGCTCCGCACGGGCCACCACGGCAGCGGCGCGGCGACCGGGGCCGAGTTCCTCGCCGAGGTCACCCCCGCCGTCGGCATCCTCTCCGTGGGGCGGAGCAATCCCCACGGCCATCCCCATCCCGATGTGCTCGCACGCCTCGCCGAGGCGGGGGCTCTCATCCTGAGAACCGACGAGCTCGGGGCCATCACTCTCGAGACCGATGGGTGGACCATCTGGGTGCGGGGCATGGCGGTCGGGGCGAACTGATGGCTCTCCGCGACAATCCCGAGTTCATGCGGGGGATCCGGCGGCTCCGCTTTTGGGAGGGGCGATGGAGTCCAACGGTGGTCATCGCCCCCCTCGCGGCCTTGGCGGGGCTGCTGGTGTTCCTCGTGGGGCGAATGAATCGCGAGGCGGGGCAGGAGTGGGCATCGGAGGGACTGATAGTCATCTGTCTGATCTATCTTTTGATCCCCCTTCTGATCCCGCTGTGGCTCACCCAATCCATGCGGCTCGAGAGACGGACGAGTCACCATGAGAATCTGGCGATCACTCCGATGATCGAGTTCCAGATCGAGTCGGGAAAGACATGGGCACTTGTCCTTCCATTCGCGCCGGGAGCAGCGATTGGGCTTCTGCTCTGGAGTATCGCTGTCGACTGGAATCCCACGGGTTGGCCCTGGGTCATCCTCATCACGGTGGTGATGTGGATACTCATTCTCTCTCAGCTCCACTTCACTCTGCTCTTCACGCTGGCGATGGGCCGGGACCCCAGCGCCAGCGGGTGGACAGTGTTGATCGGCGTGGCCTCTCTGGCCTGGGCGCTCGATCTCTGTGTGGTGGGACTCCTGCTCAAACCCCTGTTCTGCGTGATGCACCTCGTTGACAGCCTCTCTCGAGGTTGACGGGGGGGCACCTGAGATGCTTGGCTCGGGCTGGCACTGCCATCTCCGAGGTCCAATGCCATGATCAATGCCCCCGCCACCCGATCCGTCCCCTGGCGCCTGATGCTGGTCACCGACCGTCACGTGGCCAGGCGCGACTTCCTCGAGATCATCGAGCAGGTCTGCGCCGCGGGTGTCGGCGCGATCCAGCTGCGCGAGAAGGACCTCAGCGACAAGGAGTACTTCTTCCTCGCAAACCGTGTGCAGCGCATCACGCGGCAGCACGGCGTCCCGCTGATCGTCAACCACCGAGTCGGCACGGCGCTGGCCCTCGAGACCGAGGGGATCCACCTCGGCGGGCGATCGCTGCCCCACGACGTCGTCCGCCGCCTCCTGGGCGAGGACACCCTGATCGGCGCCACCGCCCACACGCTCGAGGAGGCGCGCGTCTCCGGCGAGATGGGCGCGGACTACATCGTCTTCGGCCCCGTCTACGACAAGCCGAACAAAAAGGGCTTTGTCTCGACGACCGGGCTCGAGCCGATCCGCGATCTCAAGCGCGTCACCTCGCTCCCGATCTTCGCCTTCGGCGGCATCATGCGCTCGAACCTGCGCGAGACTCTGGCCGCCGGGTTCGACGGCGCCGCCACCCTGACCGAGGTCATGACCGCCGAGAACCCCGGCCAGGTGATCGCCGAGATGCGGGCCATCGTCGAGGAGCACGTGGTCCACACCTGAGCGCCCCTCATCCCCCGCCTTTTTCCTGCAACCGCCCCTCAGCGGAGGCGTTGACTGAGGTGAGGGATCGCATGTGAGCACCGAGCCCACCAACTCAGTCGACGAGCCGCTGGTGCGCGCGGCCCTGAGGGGCGATGTCGCCGCCTTCGAGGCGCTCATCGTGCGCCACTCCTCCCTGGTTCACGCCATTGCGATGGCGCACCTGAGGGACCCCGAGGCGGCGCAGGACTTGGCGCAGGAGGTCTTTCTCCGCGTCTGTCTCCACCTCGGCCAGCTGAGACCGCCGCTCCGATTCGGACCCTGGGTCTCGCGGATCACGCGAAACCTGGCCCTCGATTGGAAGAGGCGGGCGCAGCGCGCCTCACGTCTCCTGCCCACCATCCCCCTCGATGACCAGGCTCACCGGATGGCCCAGACCTCCGAGAGGG
This sequence comes from Candidatus Sumerlaeota bacterium, assembly GCA_016928695.1. Lineage (GTDB taxonomy): Bacteria > Sumerlaeota > Sumerlaeia > JABWBI01 > JABWBI01 > JAFGKF01. The sequence continues at coordinate 4,607 of JAFGKF010000318.1, forward strand.
AAGTGAGAGAGATCATGAGCGATGAGGATGACACCCGCGCGCTGCACAGAGCTCTCGGCAAACTCCCACCCGCCCAGCGCGAGCTCGTTCTGCTCCACTTCGCCGAGGGCCTGGATCAGCGGGAGATCGCCGAGCGCCTGGGAGTGCACCCCGCCACCGTCGGCCGTCACCTGAGGCGTGCCCTCCGGCGGATGCGGGGATTGCTCGAGGAGACGCTGCGCAGGGAGGCGGCGCCGCTGCGGATGCCCCGGCAGCTCCCATCACGCACCGCGGCGGTCGTCGCTGCTGCCAGTGCGCTCTCTGCGGTGGAGAGAGCTTCCCTGGCGGCGTCCAGCGGACTGCCGAGTGCTCTTTCCTCAGGAGCGCTGGGGCCCGCCACCGCGCTCGCACCACTGTGTTTGACAGGAGTCAAGACCATGGCCACAGTCAAGGGCATTGCCACCGCCGCCGCGGTCGCGGTGGTCACCGCGGGGGCCATCGTCGCCGTTCGTCAGAGCAGCTCAGAGCGAGGTCCGGAGCCTGCCGCGGAGCAAGTCCCCACGATCCTGCGAGGCGGGGATTACCCGGCGCGATTCGGGGAGGTCTACGCCCTCGCATCGGGCGAGAATCTCAAGCTGGTGAGTCCCCCTTTCATCCCGGAGAGAGATGAGTTCCACCGCGGGCTTTTCCAATCCAATCAGAGGCCCCCCATCACTGGGAGTCCCGATTCCATGACGCTGTGGGACAGTGGTGGGACTCTGATGATTCACTCGATGACATCCACCGGGGGGCAAGGCGCACCGCTGAGTGGGGTGGTGGCAAACACGATGGATCTGTTCAGCGAGGATCTGGAGGGCGATGCTGACCTGCTGGCCACCCCGATCACCGCGGACATCGTCGTCCGCAGGGGGCTGGACCCGGAGGAGGCCGTCCCCGCCCTCGAGCAGTGCCTCCAACGCGATCTGGGATTGCCCGTGCGGCTGGTCTTTCGGGATGTGCCCCGATCCGTGCTCGTGGTGGGGGGACGCTATCAGCCCCACCCCCGGCCGGGCTCCTCTCATGATCTCGAGATTCTCCTCCAGGGATCCGAGTTCCAGCTCGCCAACTCAGTTCAGGGGGGCGGACACAGGCACCTGCTCGACACCCTGCGCAGTGTGACGCATCGGCGAATTGTCGACGAGACAGTGGGGCAGGCGGGGTTCTTCCTGAACATCTCGGTGCAGAGTGGTCCCCAGCCCAGCGATCCCCCCTCCCCGATTCAGCAGTTCTGTGAGCAGACCGGATTCACGGTCACGGAGGAGACCCGTGTCGTCCGTCAGCTCTTTGTCGAGCGCCTGCAGTGATCGCTCAGCTCTCCCCGCGAGCATCCAGATAGGACTGAAGGATCACAGCCGCGGCGGCTGCGTCGCGGCCCGCCTCCCGCTCCGGGCGGCTGGCCTGCTCCAGGGCCTCGTCTGCCTCGGCGCTCGACCACCGC
>JAFGKF010000319.1 GCA_016928695.1 Candidatus Sumerlaeota bacterium
AACTCTGTGATGATGGTCTGGGAGTCCCACTCCCGGACCCAGCGAACTCTGTGATGATGGTCTGGGAGTCCCACTCCCGGACCCAGCACAGAGAACCTGATGACCATGATACGAACGGAGACCTTCATGACACCGACCTCTGAGCACCGCCTCGAGCGCCTCGAGCGCTCAGCCCGCCACTGGCGTGCCGTCGCGCTCGCATTGACCGCGGCGGTGGCCGGACTGCTCCTGATGGGACAGACCGCCCCGCGCACCGCCGACGAGGGCACCTACCACCTGATCCCCAACGGCGAGAGCAGCGTCTGGATCTACGACTCACGCACCGGCGAGTCCCGCCTCTACTCCAACATCGGCCAGGGCCTCAACCCCCGCATCCGCGCCCGCGTCGAGTGGGACGAGAGAGACATCTCGAGGGATTGAACCACCACTCATTCGGAGTGCGCAGGCTCGCCTGCGCACTCACATGTGGAGTCCTGGGGCTTGCCCCAGACTCACGGGCAAGCCCGTGGACTCCATATCAAACCATCTGCGGCAAGCCGCAGGACTCCATATCGCTGCCTTCAGGCAGCGCATCTTCGTGTCGGTCTTTGAGTCCGACATTGAAAGATGCCGGCGGGGGCGCCGGCGCTCCATCCAGACTCACCCCCCCGGCCGGTTCTGCCTCCGGTCGATCACCCGCAGCGCCTTGCCCGCCGAGCGCTCGAGCGTCTGGGGTTCGACGAGCTCGAGACCGACACGGAGTCCCGTCACCGTGAAGATCTCACGCCCGATCCGGTCGCGCAGACGCTGCATCTCGTCCATGCGGTCGCTGAACGCCTCGGGCCGGAGCTCGACCTTCACTTTCACCTCGTCCATCGCGCCGGGGCGGTCGACCTCGATCAGGTAGTGCGGCGTCGCGCCGTCGACGCGCAGCAGCGCCTCCTCGATCTGCGAGGGGAAGACGTTGACGCCGCGGATGATCAGCATGTCGTCGGTCCGGCCCACCACGCGGCTCATGCGCGTGCCCGTGCGGCCGCAGCGGCACGGCGCGCTGTCGAGCGCGGCGATGTCGCGGGTGCGGTAGCGCAGCAGCGGCATCGCCTGCTTGGTCAGCGTGGTGATCACGAGCTCGCCCTGCTCGCCCTCGGGCACCGGCTCGAGCGTGTCGGGGTCGAGGCACTCGACGAGGAAGTGGTCCTCGGAGATGTGCATCCCCCCGCGCGCCGCGCACTCGCCGCTCACCCCGGGCCCGATGATCTCGGAGAGGCCGTAGTTGTTGAAGGCCTGGATGCCGAGTGCCCGCTCGATCTCATGGCGCATGTCCTCGGTCCACATCTCGCCGCCGAAGTGCGCGAACTGGAGCGCGATGTCGTCGGGGCCATAGCCCTTCGCGCGGGCCACCTCGGCGATGTTGAGAGCGTAGCTCGGCGTGCAGATGAGCACCTCGGGGCGGAGATCGACGAGCAGCATCACCTGGCGCGGCGTGTTGCCCGACGCCGCGGGGATGATGGAGGCGCCGACCAGCTCGACTCCCTGATGGAGACCGAAGCCGCCCGTGAAGAGACCGTAGCCGAACGCGATCTGGACCATGTGCTCGCGGCGAAGCCCCCCTGCGACGAGGAAGCGGGCGCAGAGGTTCGCCCAGCACTCGAGGTCTTCAGCCGTGTAGGCGACGAAGGTCGGCTTGCCCGTCGTGCCCGAGGAGCCGTGGAGACGCACCAGCTCCTCGCGGGGCACGGCGAGGAAACCGAGCGGGTAATGCTGCCGCAGATCCTCCTTGGTCGTGAAAGGCAGGCGGCGGACGTCGTCGGCGATTCTGATGTCGTCGGCGCCGACGCCGCGCTCGGCCAGCGCTCTTCGATAGAAGGGCACGTGGGCCACCCGCGCGACCGTCTCGCGGAGGCGCTCGGCCTGCAGGGCGCGGAGCTCGTCACGCGCCAGAGTCTCGGCCGGATCCCAGATCCGGTTCTCAAAGGGGAAATCGGTCATCGTGTCGGTGCGCTCAGCCCTCCGCCCGCCGGAAGAGGTCGACGGCGTCCAGCACGCCGATCCCCTTCGCCTGCAGCGCGGCGATCGCCGCATCGGGGTCCTCGAAGCGGAAGATCATGACCGCCCGCCCCTTGAAGCCGTAGGTGAAGGCGTACATGTACTCCACGTTGATACCTCCCGCGTCGATCACCTCGAGCAGCTCGGCGAGCCCTCCCGGGCGATCCTCGACTTCGATGGCGAGGACCTCGGTCGTCTTCACAACGCGGCCCGCCGCCTCGAGCACGCCCTTCGCCTTCTCCCAGTCGCGCACGATCAGGCGGAGAATGCCGAACTGCTCGGTGTCGGCGAGCGACAGCGTGACGATGTTGATGCCCGCCTCGGCCAGCGCGCGGATCTGAGCGGCCAGGTGGCCGGGCCTGTTCTCGATGAACACGGAGATCTGCTGAATCTTCATCAGGGCGCCTCCCTGCAGTGGCTGTCAGTCGTTTGGAGCGGCCCAGGCCGCCCGGTTCACTTCTCCCGGTTGTCGATCAGGCGCTTGGCCTTGCCCATGCTGCGCTCGATCGTGTGGGGCTCGACGAGCCGCACCGCGGCGCGGATGCCGACGGTGCCCTCGATCGACTTGGAGATCCGCCTCTGAACGCTCTCGAGATCGCGCACCTGATCGCTGAACAGCTCGGGCGTGACCTCGACCTGGACCTCCATCTGATCCAGACCCTTCTGCCGGGTGAGGATGATCTGATAATGGGGCTGAACGCCCTCGACCGCCAGCAGCGCCGCCTCGATCTGCGAGGGGAAGACGTTCACCCCGCGGATGATGAACATGTCGTCGCTGCGCGCACCCACCCGCTTGACGCGCCGAATCGTGCGGCCGCAGGCGCACTCCTCGGTGATGAACGACGTGATGTCGTGCGTGCGGTAGCGGATCATCGGCATCGCCTTTTTGCTCAGCGTCGTGAACACCAGCTCGCCCGACTCGCCGTCGGGGATCGGCTCACCCGTCTTGGGATCGACGATCTCGGGGTAGAAGTGGTCCTCGAAGATGTGGATCCCGCCCTGCTCGGTGCACTCCGACGCCACGCCGGGGCCGATGATCTCGCTGAGCCCGTAGATGTCGTATGCCTTGATGCCCGCCTGCTCCTCGGCGTGCCTGCGGATCCCCTCGGTCCATGGCTCCGCGCCGAAGATCCCCGCCCGGATGGGCAGATCGCGCAGGTCGATTCCCAGCTCGCCCGCGCGCTCGACCAGGTGGATGAAGTAGCTCGGCGTGCACGAGATCGCCGTCACCCCGAAGTCCTTCATGATCATGATCTGGCGATCGGTCTGCCCCCCGGAGATCGGGATCACCGTCATGCCGAGCATCTCAGCGCCGTAGTGCGCGCCGAGGCCGCCGGTGAACAGACCGTAGCCGTACGCGTTTTGCAGGATGTCGCCTCGGTGGAGACCGTTGCAGGCGAACGTGCGGGCCATCACGCTCGCCCAGACCTCGATGTCCTCCTCGGTGTAGGCGACCACCGTCGGTTTGCCCGTCGTCCCGCTCGAGGCGTGGACGCGCACGATCTCGTTCATCGGGCTGGCGAAGAGACCGAACGGGTACGTGTCCCGCAGGTCGGTCTTCTCCGTGAACGGCAGACTGCGGATGTCGTCGAGCGACCGGATGTCCCCCGGCCTGATTCCCCGCTCCTCCATGCGGCCACGGAAGAGCGCCACGTTCTCATAGGCCCGCTTGACCGTCGCCCGCAGCCGCTGAAGCTGAAGTCCCTGCAGCCGATCCAGGGGCAGGAAGTCCGGGGCGCAGACGGGGTGGAACTCCCCTCCAGCATCATTCCAAAGTGTTCTCATCCTCTCACTCCCTCTCCACAGGTGTCGTTTTCGCCGCGGGACCTCATCCCACGGTGGCCCCCCGCCCCGCCGCGAAGGCCTGGGCGTTGGCCTCATGAAGCTTCTCCGGCAGATGGGCGCGGATCGCCGCGAGCCAGTGCTCTTCGGCGATCTCCAGATGCGCGCTGAGCGCGCCGAGCAGAGCCACGTTGAGGCTCCGCGGATTCGACAGCGCCTCCGTGTCGATCCGGCTGGGATCGATCAGCGCCCCCCCCTCGCGCAGGAGATGCCGGTTCACCTCGATCTGATCGGGCGCGATCGCCACCAGATAGTCCGCCTCTCCCAGCGGCACCATGGGGCTCAGAACCTCGTCGCCGAAGCGGACGTCGCTCGTCACCGAGCCCCCCCGCTGGCTCATCCCGTGGACCTCCGCCTTCTTGACGTCAAGGCCCGCGCGGAAAGCAGCATCCGCGAGGATGTCGGACGCCTTGAGAACGCCCTGCCCCCCCAGACCCGCGATCACCACGTTCGTCACCGCACCCACGGCGTCACTCCCCCGCCTCACCCGCGCAGTCGCAGGCGATCTGAGCCGCGGCCGCTCTCTCCCACTGGCGGATCTTGCCCGCGGCCAGGAGGCAGGGGCGGCGCGCGATGATCAGCGTGAGCGTCTCGCTGACGAGGGCCGCCCTCAGAATCTGCTCGAACCGCTCGGTCTCAGCCGTCGGATTGAGCACATGGACATCGATCCCCATCGCGCGGGCGAGGCCCTCCATCGAGATCTTCCCCGTCGCGGCGTGGCCGAGCGTGCGCCCCGTGCCCGGGTGCTCCTGAAGGCCCGTCATCGCCGTCGTCCCGTTGTCGAGAATCAGCACCACGTGGCCGGTCGGCGGTGGGTTGTAGACCATCTCGACGAGCCCCGTGATCCCGCTGTGGATGAACGTGCTGTCGCCGATCACGCTGACGACCCGCCGCGCCTCCTCCGGCGGCAGTGCGTGGCGCAGCCCCAGCCCCACCCCGATGCTCGCCCCCATGCAGACGCACGAGTCCATCGCGTTGAAGGGCGGCAGCACGCCGAGAGTGTAGCACCCGATGTCGCCCGCGACGATGCAGTCGAGATCACGCAGGATGTCGAAGACATTCCGGTGCGGGCAGCCTGTGCACAGCTCGGGCGGCTTGCCGCGCGGTGGCTCAGGCTCCTTCGAGGTGTCACCCCGCAGGATGCGGCGGACGCGGCTCACGTTGAGCTCGCCAAAGCGATACATCGCGGGCTTGCCCTCGACCGCGATGCCCGCCGCCCGGATCGCCTCGACCAGATAGGGGTCGCCCTCCTCGATCACCACGC